>JBFYZE010000227.1:0-7022 GCA_041309665.1 Gemmatimonadales bacterium
GACGCTCTTCCGATCTCAGCGGACGATGCGGTCGTGGTCCTCCGCGAGGAACTCGGCGCGGTGCACGCGGGCGGGCCGAAGGACAACTTCGGCGCCTTCGTGCAGCGGAACCTGGACGCGGGCCTGCGCGGCCAGGCCCTGGCCGAAGCGATCCGCGAGGAACATCGGAAGATGGGAATCGGGAGGAAGAAGCCGTGAACGCGCGCATTCGAAGGTCGGCGCTGGTCGCGACCTTGACCCTGACGGCCGCCTGCGATCGCCCGCAGGCACCGGCGGCGGAGGTGGAGGCGGCACCGGCGGTGGAGGCGGCGCAGGCCATGGACACGGAGCGTGGAGGCGTGTCGCTGGCGGACCTGGACCGGAGCGTGACGACGGCACGGGCGATGCGCGGGATGCCCGGGGCCGCGGACTCGATCCTGGCGGCGAACGGCTTCACGCGCCCCGGCTTCGACTCCCTCATGTACGCCATCGCCGCGGACTCGGCGCTGGCCAGGGCGTACACCGAGTCGATCCGCTGATGGACGGCGGGAACGGGAGCACCGGGAACGAGCTCCGGGAGGGGTGAGCGTGCGTACGCGTCGGGTGGTACGCATGGCGCTCCTCGCGCTCGCCCTGCTCCCGTTCCTGCCGGCGGCGGCCCTGGTCCATCACGTCTATCGGGACGAGAGCGACCTGCCCGACATCGAGCCCTTCCTCCGCTTCGATCTTCCGGCCACCGGCGTCGTCTACGATGCGAGGGGCACGGTGCTCATCTCCGTGGCGCGGGAATACCGGCGTGTGGTCACCTACGGCGAGGTGCCCGTCGTCCTTCGTCAGGCCATCCTGGCGGCCGAGGACAAGAACTTCTTCGAGCACTCGGGCGTGGACTACAGCGTGCTGCCGCGAGTGGCCCAGAAGACGATGGCCCGATCCCTCGCCGCATGGTGGCACGACGACGAGCTCCTCCGCCTGCGACTCCCCCAGGGAGGCTCCACCATCACCCAACAGCTGGTGCGGGGCTACTTCCTCACGGACCGGACCAGCGGGGAGCGGGGCACGGCGCGTTTCGACCGGGGGTGGGTGGCGCGAACGGCGGCCGCGATTCTCGGCGTGCCCGCCACGAACAAGCTCCTGCGCAAGGTCGAGGAGATGCGCCTGGCGATCTGGTTGGAGCGGGAGATGGTGCGGCGGTACGGGACGCATGAAAGGGCGAAGCGCGAGATCTTCGGCCGCTACTGCAGCTTCCTCTACCTGGGAAACGGCCGCTACGGCTTCGCCGCGGCATCGGAGTACTACTTCGACAGGGCCCTGTGGAGCTACGGGGAGGAGGACGCCGGCGAGGCGGCGCTCCTGGCCGGGATCGGCAAGTCGCCGAGGGACTACTCCCCGGCCGACGGGGCCCCGGAGCCGCTGCGGCGCCGAAACGAGATCCTGGCCCTGATGGTCGGCAACGGGTTCATCCCCGAGGGCCTGGCGCGTCGTTCCGGGGCGGAGCCTGTCCGCGTGGCCGCCCCCAGCCGGGTGAAGACGCTCGCGCCCGCCGCCATCAAGAGCGTGTTCGACGAGCTGAAGCAGCACGGGGGGGACCGCTTCGGAGTCGAGGACCTGTTCCTGGGGCGGGTGTCGGTGCACACCACGGTGGACGAGCGGGTGCAGACCATCGTGAACGAAGCCCTGGAGCACGGGCTCGGGCTGTACGAGGAGCGCTTTCCCTCCGCGAAAGGGCTGATCCAGGGGTCCGTGGTGGTCCTGCGGAACCGGGACGCGGCCATCCTCGCCGAGGCCGGCGGCCGTGAGACGTACCTGGACCGCCGCAACGCGTACTTCGACTTCAACCGCGTGACGGAGTCGAAGCGGCAGCCCGGCTCGGCGTGGAAGCCGATCGTCTACCTGGCCGCGTTCCGCCAGGGGCTGGGCCTGGACAGCATCGTGCCCGACCAGCCCATCGACGTGCCCACGGGTGAGGAGGGCGTCGCGAAGTGGATCGCCAACTACGACGGCGAATTCAAGGGCCCCATCTCCGCGCGCCAGGCGCTGGCCGAGTCCCGCAACGCCGTGGCCGTGTGGCTCGCGCGCGAGATCGGCATGGCCGAGGTGATCCGGGTCGCACGGGAGCTGGGGATCCGTTCTCCGCTGCACCCGTACGTCAGCACCGCACTCGGAGCCGGGGAGGTGAGGCTCCTGGAGTTGGCGGGAGCGTACCGTGCCATCGCCTCCGGTGTGAGGGCGGAGCCCCATGTCATCGCACAGGTCACCGCAGCGTCGGGGGCGGTGCTCTACAGGGCTGCGTTCCCGGCGGGCCGCCTCGGGTCCGAGGGGCTGAGCCAGATCCAGGAAGGGCTGCGTGGCGTCGTGCGCATCCCGGGTGGGACGGCCAACGCCCTCGATCGCGGTGATTTCCCGATCCCGGTGATGGGCAAGACCGGGACCACGAACGACTTCCGCGACGCGCTCTTCGTGGGGTCCACGTACGGCCCCGAGGGGATCACGGTGGCGGTCCGCATCGGCTTCGACGACAACCGGCCGATGGGAGCCAAGGAAACCGGGGGTCGCACCGCTCTGCCCGTATTCCGCGAGATCATGCTCCGTGTGTACGCGGACCGCCTGGTGGGGCCGGTGCCGCGGTTCCCGCGCGAGATCGAGGATGGGATCGACGGCTACCTCGCTGTCCCGACGACGGTGGTGGACGTGGTGGCCGGTGCCCTGACCCTTCGAACAGGAGGAACACCATGACATCCGTGCAGCGCAACACTTGGGTCGCCCTCGCCGCCATCGCCGTCGCATTCGTGGGCGGCTTCGGGTGGCAGTACTCGAAGGCGCGCCAGGCGCGCATGGAGGGGGACTTCGCTCGGCAAGAGGTGAGCACCCTTCAGCAGCAACAGGCGTTGGACCGGCTCGAGGCCACGCTCGCCATGGCCACCGTCGCGGCCCAGTTCGGAGATTTCGAGCGGGGCCGCCAACTGGCCAGCGACTTCTTCGCCCTGCTCCAGGAGGGAGCGGACACGGCCCCTGGGACGGCCCGTCCCGCGCTGGACGAGATCCTGGGCCGGCGCGACGGCGTCATCACCATGCTGAGCCGGGCGCAGCCCGAATCCGGGCTCGAGCTGGCCGCGCTTCTGACCTGGCTCCAGAACGCGCTCGGCAAGCAGCCCACCGTGCCCGCCTACCAGCAGGCCGCGCCGCCCGGAGGCGCGCAGGGATGACGGGAGCGCAGCAGCGGTCAGGGCGTCTGGCGCTCGTCGCGCTGCACCGGCGCAGGCCCGTGCGGGGGAACGGCCTTCCCTTCCTCCAGGCTCCGGTAGAGGCGCTGGGTCGGATAGGCGAACTCGATGGTCGGCTCGTCCTGGAATGCATCCAGTACGCGTTCCCAGAGCCCGTGGGACCCGGCACGCCGCTCCCGGGGGCGGGTGAGATAGCGGGCGGTCAGCAACACCCCCGAGTCCACCACCGAGGTGAAGACCGCGGGCAGGAGCCCCTCGTGGTGGACCAGGGAGTACCTGGAGCCCTCCGGCACCGTGCCCTGAGCGTCCCGGCTCACCTCCGTGGCCTCCTCCGCGACGATCCTCTCGAGGATCTCCTTGGCCCGCCGCCAGTCGCTCTCGAAGGTCACCAGCACGGGCAGCTCGTTCCAGAGGAACGGGAAGTCCGCCGTGTAGTTGGCCAGGGGCTCGGTGAAGACGCGGGCGTTGGGCACGTGGATCATCCGCCCCGTGCTCTGGTCGGCGGCCACCCAGTTCCCGATCTCCATGATGGTGAAGGCGAAGATGCGGATGTCCACCACGTCGCCGGCGTGACTCCCCACCTGGACGCGGTCGCCGAGGTCGAAGGGCTTCCGCCACAGGATGAAGAACCAGCCCGCCAGGTCGGCGACGAGGTCCTTGAGGGCGATGGCCAGGCCCGCGGAAAGGAGCCCCAGGAACACGCCCACGGACCGCACGGCCACGAACCAGACCTGGGCGAGGGCCAGCATGCCCACCACGGTGGCGGTGTAGCCCGAGGTCTTGGCCCAGTGGTAGCGCCGCACCGGATCGCTCATCCAGCGGCCCAACACGTACAGCAACAGACGCCGGGCCAGGATGAGCAGGACGATCACCAGGACCGAGAGCACGATCTTGGCCTGGGTCTCCACGGTGGCGCCCGGCAGCAACAGGGGAAAGCCCTCGAGACGCCCCGCGACGCTGTCGGAGGCCTGGCTCACCGCGCCGGGGATCTGCATCACGGCCGTGCCCTACCTCCGGCCGGCGCCGGGACGGACCGCCCGGATGACCACCAGGAGCACGATGGCGCCGACGAACGCGCCCACGAGCCCGATGATGAGCCAGGTCAGTATGTCCATGTCAACCTCCGGTGTGGACCGAAGGTTAGGCGGAGCGGTGCCCCGAACGACATCGCCCAAGCGGATGAACCTGGAGTCACGTCCGGAAGGGGTACGCGCGAACGCCAGGGGTCGCCCGAACGGAGTAGCCCCCGAGGAGGGACGCTGCCCCGAACGACGTTCCCCGCGAGACCGTCGGAGGCTCGACCTCCATGCGGATAGAGCTTTCCCAGCAGGGCGACACGCTGACCGCGCATCTCTCCGGGGATTGGGAGTCGGGCCTGCCCGTGCCCCGCTTCGAGCGGCTCCTCGACGACCGGGCGCCGGGGCACCCGGTGAGGGTGATCGACTTCGATGCCTCGGAACTGGGTGCGTGGGACAGCAGCCTGCTCACCTTCCTGATGCAGGCGATGACCTATTGTGAGGTCCACGACCTGGAGTTCAGGGACGAGCACCTCCCGGAAGACGTCGCGCGTCTCCTCCGGCTCTCCCGCGCCGTGCCGGAGAAGAAGATCGATCGCGAGGAGCCGGAAGCCTCTCCCGTCGCCCGGTTCGGGAAGCGGGTGCTCGTCGCCCAGGGGAGCTTCCTGGCTGCCGTCACCTTCACGGGCGAGGTTACCGACGGCTTCGTCAGGTTGGCGCTGCGCCGGGTGCGCATGCGCTGGCGGGACTTCTGGGTCGTGGTGCAGGCGAACACCTCGGGCGCGCTCCCCATCGTCACGCTCATCGCATTCCTGATCGGGGTGATCATCGCCTTCCTGGGCGCGGTCGTGCTGCGCCGGTTCGGCGCCGGCTACTACGTGTCGTACCTGGTCGGATACGGCATGCTGAGGGAGATGGGCGCCCTCATGACGGGCATCATCATGGCCGGCCGCACCGGGGCCGGCTTCGCCGCCGAGCTGGGCAGCATGAAGATCACCGAGGAGATCGACGCGTACAGGACGCTCGGGATCTCGCCGGTGGACCACCTCGTGCTGCCGCGCATGCTGGGCCTGTTCGTGGCCATGCCCCTGCTCACGCTCTACGCGGACTTCGTCGGCATCATGGGCGGGATGATCGTCGCCCTGGCCCTCCTCGACCTCAGCGCCGCCCAGTTCGTCGGGGGCCTGTTGACGGCGGTGACGTTGGGGGACGGGCTGTTGGGCCTCTTCAAGGGAGTCGTCTACGGCCTGATCATCGGCCTCGCCGGCTGCATGAAGGGGATGCAGGCCGGAGCCGACGCGGGGGCGGTGGGAAGGGCGGCCACTTCGGCCGTGGTCATGGGCATCACGCTGATCGTCGCGGCGAACGCCGTCATCGATTGGCTGGCCGTCCTGCTGGGGGTGTGACCGCCATGGAGACGGCACGGCGTCCCATCGAGGTGGAGGGGCTCACCATGAAGTACGGCCCCCTGGTCGTGATGCAGGACCTGAGCTTCCAGGTGGAGCGGGGCGAGATCTTCGTCATCATGGGCGGGAGCGGGAGCGGGAAGAGCACCCTGCTGAAGCACCTGATCGGTCTCAAGAAGCCCGCGGCGGGCACCATCCTGTTCGACGGAGAGGATTTCGGCGAGGCCGACGAGAGGGCCCGCAAGGCGATCCTGCGACGCATTGGCGTGCTCTATCAGAACGGCGCCCTGTGGAGCGGAATGACGCTGGCCGAGAACGTGGCTCTGCCCCTGGAGGAGTACACGAGCCTGGACGCGGAGGCGATCGGCGAGGTCGTGGCGCTGAAGCTCGCCCTGGTCGGCCTGCGCGGCTTCGAGGCGTTCTACCCCGCCGAGATCAGCGGTGGGATGCGCAAGCGCGCGGCTCTCGCCCGCGCCACGGCGGTGGATCCGGAGGTGCTCTTCTTCGACGAGCCCTCGTCCGGCCTGGACCCGATCACGGCGAGCCGCCTGGACGACCTGATCCTGCAGCTCCGGGACAGCTTCGGCACCACCATCGTCGTGGTGAGCCATGACCTGGCGAGCATCTTCAAGATCGCCGACCGGGCGCTCTTCCTGGACATCGAGCGGAAGACCATGACCGCGCTGGGCAAGCCGTCCGAGCTGCGGGACGACCCACCCACCCCGGAAGTGCGCCGGTTCCTGACACGAAGCAGCGGAGGCGATTCTCCTGCCCCCGACCCTGAGCGAATGAGAGTGCCCCTGCCATGAGCATACGCGCCAACCCCACCGCGATCGGACTCTTCATGATCGGCGCCATCGTGCTGACGGTGACCGGGGTCGTCACGCTGGCCTCCGCCGCGTGGTTCCAGCCGAGGTCCACCTTCATCAGCTTCTTCGAGGAGTCGGTGAACGGCCTCGACCGCGGAGCTCCGGTGAAGTTCCAGGGCGTGCCGGTCGGCACCGTGAGGGAGCTCAAGATCCAGATCGACCAGACGAACAAGGCATTCCAGGTGCCGGTCGTCTACGAGATCGACCTCGATCGCCTGACGACCGAGCTCGGGGACTTCATCCAGCTCGACGACCCGACCGTGCTGCGGAAACAGATCGTCGACGGGCTCCGGGCCCAGCTCCAGATGGAGAGCTTCGTGACCGGCCAGCTCTACATCGAGCTCAAGTACCGCTCGGACGCACTGCCGCCCGAGCTCGAGTCGAGGCCGACCGAGCACCCCGAGATCCCCACCACCCGCTCGTTGCTGGCCCAGTTCGGGACCGAGGCCGGCAGCCTCATCGAGGATGTGGTCAAGATCCTCTTCCGGGTGACCGAGATGCTGGAAGAGGTGGACAGGAAGGGGCTCAACG
>JBFYZE010000228.1:0-6881 GCA_041309665.1 Gemmatimonadales bacterium
TACTACGACGACACCCGGTTCTACCGCGTGGTCGAAGGATTCATGGCCCAGTTCGGCCTGAAGGGGAGCCCGCGCATCGACCAGGCGTGGAGGGACGTCACGTTCCCGGACGATCCCTTCACCCAGTCCAACAAGCGGGGCACGATCACCTTCGCCCACGCCGGGCCCAACACCCGCACCACCCAGGTGTTCTTCAACTTCAAGGACAACACGCACCTGGACGAGAGCGGGTTCACCCCGTTCGGCGAGGTCGTCGAGGGTCTCGACGTCATGGACAAGCTCTACGCCGGGTACGGCGAGCTCCCGCCCGCAGGAAACGGCCCGGACTACTCCAAGGCGTGGGTGCAGGGGAACGCCTACCTCGACACGGACTTCCCCGAGATGACCAAGGTGCTCAGCGCGACGCTGGAAGCGGCAGGCGCCTGACGTCGTGCCGTGGGTGTCGGGCCCCGGCGGGAGATCGTACCCGCCGGGGCCCGATGTCGTATCATAGGAGATGACCTGGTCCATCCAGCTCTCCCTGTGGGGGCTCCCGCCCCTCGTCGCCATCCTGCTGGCGTTGAACGACGGGCTCTTCCTGTGGCCCCGCCGCAGGGAAGCGGGCACGCCCCTCCTGTTCGTGCTCACCGTCGCGGTGGGGGTTTGGGCCCTCCTGGACCTGATGGCCATCTCCAGCGCGTCGCTGGCGGTGAAGGTGGCCACCACGCGGCTGGAGTACGCTCCGGCCGCGCTGGCCTCGGTGGCCTGGATCGGCTTCGCGCTCGTCCACGCCTCGCGGAAGAAGGACCTGAGCCGGTGGCCCATGGCCCTCATCTATGCCCTGGCCGCCGCGTCGGCGGGGATCGCCCTCGGGTCCGCCGAGCCCCGTCTGCTCATCCAGGACGCCAGCCTCGTTGACCTGGGAGGCGTCATGGGGCTGGGGATCCGCCACGGGCCCGTCCACTGGATGACGGTGGCGGTGCGCTTCACCGCCGTGCTGGGAGACACCGCCGTGCTCTTCCGCCACCTCGCCCGCATCCCCGGGGAGCGGACCGGGCTCGCGTGGGCCGGGGCCGCTGCGGTGGTGGCCCTGGCGCCCTCCCTGGTCCAGATCGCGGCCATGCCGGGCGCGGAGTGGGCGGACCTCTCGTCCGCCGGCTTCGCCCTGGGGGGTTCTCTCCTGTTCCGCGGGCTCATGCGCGACCGCCTCCTGCACCTGGGGCCCGTGGACAGCGACCTCGTCCTGAGCGAGCTCCAGGATCCCATCGTGGTGCTGGACGGGCGCGGGCGCCTGGTGGACGCGAACGAGGCGGCCCGGAAGGAGCTGGGGCTGAGGCCGTACGGCGACGTTCCGGTGGTCCTGGGGACGCTCTGGGCCTCCGGCGCCACTCCGCCCGGCGCCCCCGCTCCCTACGTGATGCTCGAGGACGGACAGGGGGAGAAGCGCACGTACGAGGTGACCCTGACGCGCCTCGACGACGCGGAGGTCCGCGGCCGCGCCGCCCTGCTCCTGCGCGACGTGACCGTGAAGGAGCGCATGCAGCGGGAGCTGGAACGGGCCTACGCCGACCTGGAGCGGCTGGCTCGCACCGATCCGCTCACCGGCCTGGCCAACCGCAGGGACTTCATGGAGAGGCTGGAGCAGGAGGTGGAGCGGTCGGACCGATACGTGCGCCCTCTCTCGCTGGTATCCCTCGACCTCGACCACTTCAAGTCGGTGAATGACACCTACGGGCACGCCGCCGGCGACGAGGTGCTGCGTGAGGCGGCCCGGGCACTCCGCTCCGTTTGCCGCGACGTGGACCTGGCCGCCAGAATGGGGGGCGAGGAGCTGGCGCTCCTCCTACCCGAGACCGACACCGCCGGCGCGCGCACCGTCGCCGAGCGCGTGAGGGAGCACATCGCCGGCGCCACTCACCGCTCTCCGTCGGGGCAGACGTTCCGCGTCACCGCCAGCCTGGGTGTGGCTACGGCCCGTGCCGGCGCCTCCGGGGAAGCGCTCCTCCAGGCCGCCGACGAGGCCCTGTACCGGGCGAAGGCGGCCGGCAGAAACCTGGTTGTGCTGGGGCGCTGACGCCGGCCCCGGCGCCTCAGCCGCGGGGTGCCGGTTCCGCTCCACCCTCCCGGGCCGCCAGGGCCAGGCCCAGGAACGCGAACGCCAGCAGGACCACGCCCGTGATCCACGCCCCGGCGGAGAACGAGGTGGGACCCCGGATCGCCAGCCACATCCCCACGGTGACGAGCAGGGCACACAGCACGGCGAACATCCTCATCCCGTAGAGGAAGACGAACGGCAGGTAATGTGCGCCCAGCACCACCATGAACGCCGGGTAGAACCACTCCAGGCGGTACAGGGCGGCGGCGCCCACCACGGGGAGCGAGAGGGGAAGGGTGAAGGCCACCTGCATCCCCAGCCCCTGGAGCGGATTCTCCTTCGACAGCGCCCCCCGGTGCCCGAGCAGCCTGAGCCCAAGCTGGGTCAGCGGGAAGATGAAGAACCCGCCCACCACCAGCGTGGTGATGGCCTGACGGGGCGTGCCCCAGGTGGCCAGCGCGGCGGAGGCGAGCCAGAGCGCGCCTGAGACGAGTTGGCCCATGAAGCCGCCGAGGAAGACGGTGCGGACCTCCCGTTGGGCGTCGGCGACGTGCATGCGTGCTTCCCGGTCCGGGTTCCTTCAGGCGCCGCGCGCGGTCGGCGGCAGCCGGGGAGCGTCCCGCACCTCCCCCAACGCCCGCTCGGCCACGGCCAGCGTCACCTCCGCGGCGAACTCCTCGGCGAGGAGCAGGTCGGCGCGGCGGAGGCCGAGGAGGAGCTCCGCCGGGTGGTCGAGCTTGAGGCCGCTCTCTCCGGCCAGGTCCTCGAACGCCCTCAGGTCGGCGGCGCGGAGCACCAGGGAGGGCCCCCGCCACGGCGCCCACCAGCGGCGCCGCACCGTGGCTCCGGCGACCCCGGCGAGAGGGACGACGAGCTCGCGCACCGCCTCCAGTTCCTCGTCGGAGCGCACGTCCATGGCGCCCATGTGCTCGGTGCGCCGGGCCAGCCGCCACTGGACTACCAGCCGGTCATCCTCGAGCCGGAGCAGGCCGTGGACGACCTCCGTGGTGGAGGTGACGCTCACGCCGGTGAACTCATCCTGGCCCCGGCGCAGGTTGAAGGGCACCGCGGCCTGCCGGGTCACGGGCGCCCCCCCGACCAGGGGCCGCTCATCCCTTCCCTTTGCGGGGCCGGGAAGCCTCCAGCGTCCGCCCCTTCCACGCCCACCACTTGAGCAACTCCGGGTCGCGTTCCTGCATGGAGGCGTAGTACACCGCGCAGCGGAATGCGTACAGGACGCACGGATCCTGGTGGAGGCCCCGCAGATCGATGAGCCGGGCGTACATGCGCTCGGGGTCGGCACCCCGGAGATCGGGCACGTCCGCGTACCCCAGGTCCCGGAGGTCCTGGGCCAGGTTGGGTCCGATCCCCGGGATGGACTCGAGCCCCTCGTCCGGCTTGAGACTCATGTCACCTCGCCCCCCCCACTCGTCAGTGTCATCACCGGCGTTGCCACCCCTGCTCCACACGGGTCGCCGCACTCTTCCAGAGGTCGCACCTTAGGCAGGGATCGCCGCGCGGGCAAGCGCCCCGACGGCCGCGTTCGCATCGAGCGCCGGCCGAGGCTACTCTGAGGTGGATACGGTCGACTCCGGAGGCGTCCATGACCAAGCTCGCGTTGCTTCACCTGGTGACCCTGCTGCTGACGGCGGCGTGCTCGCCGCCCCCACCGCCGCCGCCGGACCTCGAGGCCGAGCTCGCGGCCCTGCACGCCGCGGCGAGCGCGTACCACGCCGCCGCGACCGCGAAGGATGCGGCCCGAGTGGTGACGCTGTACGACGAAGACGCAGTCATGGTGCCTCCCAACGCAGACCTGGTGGACGGCCTCCAGGGCGTGAAGGGCTACCGCTTCGGCTTCATCAACACCCCCGGCGTGGCGCTCCACTTCGAGATCGTCCGCGCCGAGGTCTCCGCTTCCGCCGACATGGGGTGGACCCTCGCCCTGGGGGACATCACCATCAACCGCCCGGACGGTACGGTCGGCTCGGACCTCATCCGCGACTTCCACGTGTGGAAGAAGCAGGCCGACGGCTCGTGGAAGGTGGTGGCGGACATCTGGAACTCGGGGATCCCGCTCAATCCACGATGAAGAGCGTCGCACCGCCTTCGGTGCGGGACCGGTGGGGCGCGACGCCAGACGACACCTGATAGCTCGTGCCCGGCCCGAGCCGATGCACGCTTCCGTCCTCCAGCTCGGTGACGAGCTCGCCGGTGAGCACGAGGAGCACGTGGCCCCGGCTGCACCAGTGGTCGGCCAGGTAGCCTGGGGAGTAGCGCACCATGCGGACCCGGATGTTGCCCTTCTCGAAGGTCCGCCACCAGGCCGTCCCGGTCTCGCCCGGGTGCTCCGTCTCGGGCACCTGGCTCCAGTCCGTGGTGCTGAACGGCACCGACTCGATCTGCATGGGGACGCTCCCCGCCGAGGTGGACGCTCCATCGTCCGTGCATCATGCCCCGCCCGGCCGCGCGCTGCAAGGCGGGTGCTCCGGCGAGCCTTTCTCCCCGCACCCCCTTACATTTGCAGGGAGACCGGCGCACCCCCACGCACCCCGTGCCTTCCCTGATCCCGGCACCGCCGCACAGCACCGTGGATCACACCGGAGGGATGTCATGAACGAGACACCCGGCCCTTGCACCCCCTCCCGGCCGATGCGCCCTTCCCCGCCCAACGTCCGCACCGACTGCACGCCTGCCGCACTGGCCCAGGCCATCAAGGACAACCTCTTCTACATGCAGGGGCGGGTGCCGCGCACCGCCACGCGCAACGACTGGTACATGGCCGTGGCGTACACCATCCGCGAGCGGGTCCTCCACCGCTGGATGAGCACCATCGAGACGGTGATGACCTCGAAGGCGAAGTCGGTCAGCTACCTCTCGGCCGAGTTCCTCATCGGCCCCCAGTTGGGGAGCCACCTGGTGAGCCTCGGCATCTTGGACGAGGTGAGGGAGGCCGTGGCCGTCCTGGGGCAGGACCTGGACGGCCTTCTCGACCAGGAGGAGGAGCCGGGACTGGGCAACGGTGGGCTGGGCAGGCTGGCGGCCTGCTTCCTCGACTCCCTGGCCTCCCTGCAGGTGCTCGGCACCGGCTACGGCATCCGGTACGAGTTCGGGATCTTCGACCAGGCGATCCAGGACGGCTGGCAAGTGGAGGAGACGGACAAGTGGCTCCACCTGGGGAGCCCGTGGGAGATCCCCCGCCCCGAGATCTGCTACCCGGTCGGCTTCGAGGGCCACACCCAGCACTGGCGGGACGCCGACGGCCGCCTCCGCGTGCGCTGGGTTCCCGGGCGCATCGTGCACGGCATCGCCTCCGACCTGGCGGTGCCGGGCTACAGGGTCAACACGGTGAACCTGCTCCGGCTCTGGAAGGCCGAGGCCATGGAGTCCTTCGACTTCCATGCGTTCAACGTGGGGGATTACTACGGCGCAGTGGAGGACAAGGTCTCCTCGGAGAACCTCTCCAAGGTGCTCTATCCCAACGACGAGAGCACGGCCGGGAAGCGCCTGCGCCTGGAGCAGCAGTACTTCTTCGTGTCGTGCTCCCTCCAGGACATGATGCGGGTGCACCTGCGGCGCGGGAACCGCCTCGAGGACTTCCCCAGCGTCTACGCCGTCCAGTTGAACGACACCCACCCCTCCATCGCCGTCGCCGAGATGATGCGCGTGCTCATGGACGAGCACGGGCTGGAATGGGCGGACGCGTGGGACGTGACGCAGCGGACGTTCGGGTACACGAACCACACCCTGCTCCCGGAGGCGCTGGAGAAGTGGCCGCTGCCGCTCTTCGCCAGCCTCCTGCCGCGCCACCTCGAGATCATCTTCGAGATCAACCGGCGGTTCCTGGAGGAGCTGCGGGAGCGCTTCCCCGGGGACGAGGACCGGGTGCGGCGCATGTCCATCATCGACGAGGCCGGGGACCGGTACGTGCGCATGGCGCACCTGGCCAGCATCGGTAGCCACGCCATCAACGGCGTCGCCGCGCTCCACACCGAGCTGCTCAAGCAGGACGTGCTCCGGGACTTCCACGAGGTGTATCCCGGGAAGTTCCTGAACATCACCAACGGCGTCACGCCCCGGCGCTGGGTGCTCTACAGCAACCCGAAGCTCGCCGGTCTCATCACGCGGAGCATCGGGGACGGGTGGATCTGCGACATGGAGCACCGGCTCCGTAGCCTCGAGCCCTTCGCGGACAGCAGGGACTTCCGTGACGAGTGGCGGGCGATCCAGCGCGAGAACAAAGTCAAGTTCGCCGGCATCGTCACGGACCAGACCGGCGTGGTTGTGGACCCGGACTCGCTCTTCGACATCCAGGTGAAGCGCATCCACGAATACAAGCGCCAGCACCTGAACGCGCTCCATGTCATCACGCTCTACCACCGGATCAAACAGAACCCGGGGGCCGACGTGGTGCCCCGCACGGTCATCGTCGCCGGAAAAGCCGCACCCGGCTATTACATGGCCAAGCTCATCATCAAGCTCATCAACTCGGTGGCAGCGGTGGTCAACACCGATCCCGACGTGGCGGGCCGGCTGAAGGTCGTCTTCCTCCCGGACTTCAACGTGAAGCGCGCCCACGCCATCTACCCGGCCGCGGACCTCTCCGAGCAGATCTCCACGGCGGGGAAGGAGGCGTCAGGCACCGGGAACATGAAGTTCTCCATGAACGGCGCGCTCACCATCGGCACGCTGGACGGGGCCAACGTGGAGATCCGCGAGGCCGTGGGGGCGGACAACTTCTTCCTGTTCGGGCTCTGCACCGAGGAGGTGCAGGCGCTCTGGCGGACGGGCTACCACCCCGGCGCGTACG
>JBFYZE010000229.1:0-6357 GCA_041309665.1 Gemmatimonadales bacterium
GGCGGGCACCCGGAGAATCCCTCAAAGCTATGCGCCCCGGGCATTTCCAAGTAGTAGGGGAGGGCTTGAGAGGGGGGTCGGGGAAAGCCCTTCACGCGGCACCCGCCCGGGCGCCCCGCACCCCCGCGCGGAGCGCGGGGTCTCGACGGCGTTGCCCCCGCCGAATCTCTCGGAGATCTTCCGCCGCATGGATCTCTCCATCCCGAGTGCCGCCCTCACCGAGCTCGCGGCCGCCTACCTCCAGAGCGCGGTCACCGTCGGCCTCATCGGGCTGTGCGCGTTCCTGTATCAACGGTTCAGGAAGCCGTATCTAGCGCTCTGGGCTCTGGCGTGGACGATCTACGCGCTGCGCCTGGGGGCCATCGTCGCCTTCCTCCGCACCGGCCACAGCGGGTGGCTCTACTGGCACCAGGTCACCACCGGGTGGACCGCCTTGGCACTGCTCTGGGCGGCGCTCGTGTTCTCGCGCGGGAAGCCCGTGTGGCGGCCCTGGTACGTCGCCCTCGCGCTATTCCCTCCCGTCTGGTCGTACCTGGCCATCTACCGGATGGAGAGCTTCATGCTCGCCGCCGGCCCCGCCGTGGCCTTCCTCAGCGCAGCCACGGCGTGGACCGCGTGGGCGTTCTTCCGCTACCACCGGGAGGTGGGCTCGCGGACGGCCCGAGGCCTCGCGCTCGTGTTCGCGCTCTGGGCCCTCCACCACCTTGATTACCCCTTCCTGCGTGCCCGGGGGATCTGGAATCCCTGGGGCTATTACCTGGACCTGCTCTTCGAGCTAGGGATGGCGGCGGGGATTCTCCTCCTGGTCATCGAGGACCTGGACCAGGGCCTGAGGACGCTCACGTCGCTCTCCGGAGAGCTCCAGCAGAGGGGCGGTCGAGCCGAGGGGATCCCAGACGCGGTGCTGCGCCGGGCCCTGGGGCTGAAGGGCGTGCACGGCTCCGCGCTCTACCTCACCGCGGGGAGCGGCGGGGCGTTCGTCCACGGCGCCGGCGTGTGCGCGCTCTGGCCCTACGAGAAGCCTCCGGAGCTGGCCTGGCGCGCGGTGGCGCAGGTGCGCGCCTCCCGCCAGCCCGAGGTCATCCAGGGTGGGGAAGGGGGGGGGCGGGCGCGCTGGTCCCACCCCTACACCGCTGCCCTTCCCATCCTGAGGGGAGACCACCTGGCCGGCGCGCTGGTGGTGGTGGGCGAATCCAGGGATCCGTTCACGGCCCTGGACACGCCGTTCCTGCTCGCCTTCGGCCAGCAGGTGGGGGCGGCACTGGAGAACGAGGAGCTCTACCGATCGCTGGAGGACCGCACCGCGGAGCTGGAGCGCCTCCAGACGCGCATGGTACGCCAGCACGAGGAGGAGCGGAACCGTCTCTCCCGCGAGCTCCACGACGAGACCGCCCAGGTCCTCGCGGCGTTGAGCATGCAGCTCGGTCTCCTGAGGGAGAAGAGCGACGGCGGCCTCGCCGGGGGATTCGACCGGGCGCAGGCGCTCGTGGGGGAGGGGATCCGGAGCATCCGGAGCGTGACCCGGAACCTCCGTCCCACGGCCCTGGACGACCTCGGCCTGCTCTCCGCGCTCCGGGCGCTGGCCAGGGACTTCGGCCAGGAGGGAGCGCTGCAGGTTGCGTTCGATGCCCCTGCGGCACTGCCGGCGGTGGGAGGCGACGCCGAGCTCGCATTCTACCGCACGCTGCAGGAGGGGTTGGCGAACACGGTGCGCCACGGCCGCGCGCAGAAGGTGCAGGTCACCGTGCGCGCCGTAGGGAGCGAACTGATCCTCGAGGTCGCCGACGACGGCGTCGGGCTGCCCACGGACGACCCCAAGGGCCTGGACCGCACACGCGGCGGCCTGGCGGGTATCCGTGAGCGCATCGCCGGTGTGGGAGGCAGGTTCGTGTGCGAGAATCGGACGGAGGGGGGGGCGCGCGTGCGGGTCAGCGTGCCCATCGTGGAGCCGGAGGAGGGAGAAGAGCCGTGAGCGACGAGCGCATCCGGGTGATCATCGCCGACGACCACGCCGTCGTCCGGCAAGGTATCCGCACCGTGCTGGAAGACATGCCCGGACTCGAGGTCCTGGCGGAGGCGGGGGACGGCGAGGAGGTGCTCGGTCTGCTCGCCGAACACCGGCCCGACCTGCTCCTCCTCGACATCTCCATGCCGAGGAAGACCGGGCTGGAGGTCGCCAAGGAGCTGCGCAGCCAGGGTTCCGAGATGGGGATCCTGGTCCTGTCCATGCACGACAACCCGGAGTACGTGCTGGAGGCGGTGAGGGCCGGCGCCGACGGGTACATCCTCAAGGACGTGGGGCCTGCCGAGCTCCGGGCCGCCGTGCAGGCCGTTGCCGGGGGCCGGGAGTACTTCGCGGACCGGGTCACCCACCAGCTCAGCGTCGCGCTCCGCGAGGAGCTCGAGCGCGAGCGCCAGCGCTCCAAGCTGGATCAGCTCACCGGCCGCGAGCGCGAGGTCCTGGTGCGCGTGGCGAAGGGACGCACGAACCGGGAGATCGCGGAGGAGTTCGGCATCAGCCCTCGCACCGTGGAGACGCACCGGGAGCGGGTCATGGCCAAGCTGCGTATCCGCACGGTCGCCGGGCTCACGCGCTTCGTGGTGGAGAACGGCCTGGAAGATGCCCCGTAGGGCGCACCCCCCGCCCCCGGATCGGGGGCCTGGGTACGTACAACCCCGTACCCTTTCCTTCGGGGCTCCCCGAATTACGCGGGTGCTCGCCGGGGCCTAGCTTCGCGGTCGTGTCGTACGCCGTGGGCGCCTGCCCGCACACCGGTGCCCGCCCCTCGGGCGGGAGAAGAGGGACGTTCGAACCATGACGACCGTGACCCCGAGCCCCGCCCGCGCGGGTTCCATGGCGCTGGCCGGCTTCTGTGCCTTCGCCTTGTTGACCCTCCCCGCTTCGCTTTCCGCCCAGACCCCGCGGAGTCCCCGGAAGCCCGCCGAGCCCGACAGCCTGGTGTACCGGGTGGATCCCCTCGTCGTCACGGCGACACGGAGCGCGCGCGAGGTCTCCACCATCCCCCAGCCGGTGTCCGTGGTGCAGCGGCGCGACCTCGTACAGCAGGTGCCCAACACCGTGACGGACCTGTTCCGCACCCTTCCCGGCGTGGACGTCATCGGCGTGGGCGTGAACCAGGGGCGTCCCCAGATCCGCGGCCAGAGAGGAACGCGCATCCTCCTGCTCGAGGACGGCCTCCGCGTGAACAGCTTCCGCCGCCAGCAGGACTTCGGTGAGCTCCCGGCCCTGGTGGACGTGACCGGGGTGGAGCGCGTCGAGGTGGTGCGGGGACCGGCTTCGGTGCTCTACGGATCCGACGCCATCGGCGGCGTGGTGAACGTCATCACCCGCACGCCCCGGGCCGAGGGACTCCACGGCACCGGGCAACTCCGGTACGGAGGCGTGGAGTCCCAGCGCACCGGCTCCGCCCGCATGTACGGGCGCTTCGGGGACATCACGGTGAGAGCCGGAGGCACGCTCCGCACCGCCGATCCGTACGAGGCCCCAGCGGGCTCCTTCGGCGGGATCACGCTCGGCGCGGACACGGAGGTGTTCGATACCGGCGTGGAGGACCGTTCCTGGGACGCGCGCCTGGGCTGGGAGCCGGAGGGCCGGCATTCGATGTGGGCGAAGGCTTCCGGCTACTCGGCGGACGATGCGGGCTTCGGCGGCGTGGACCCTGCGCTCTACGACCCCACCGCTCCCAAGATCGTCATCACCTATCCCACCCAGAGCTGGGCCAAGTTCAGCGCCGGGTACCTGGGGCAGGAGCTGGGGACCGCGCTGGCGGACCGGGTGGAGCTGACCGCGTACCGGCAGCGCAACGAGCGGGAGCTGACCTTCTCCATGAGCCTCCGCATGGGGCCCGGGCTCCTGGAGCAGTCGAACCAGAACTACACCGACATCTCCACCGCCGGCTTCCGCGCCGAGGCGCGCAAGCTGGCCGCGCGCGGCCTCCTGCTCACCTACGGCGTGGACTGGGTGAAGGACCACGCGGACGGGACGGACGACAACCGCACGTCCATCACCGGGTTCGGGCCGCCCCGGGTGACCACGTCCACGCGCCCGCAGCTCCCGGTGGCCGAGTTCAGCACGATGGGCGCGTTCCTGCAGGGCGAGATCGAGGCGACCGAGCGCCTTTCCTTCGTCGCCGGCGGCCGTTACCAGCGGGCTGTGGCCGAGACCTTCGCCACGACGGGGCTGGAGGACCAGACGCCCGTGAGCGACACCGACGGCACCTTCGTCGGGGCCGTGAACGGCATCGTCGATCTCGGGCGCGGCTTCTCCGTCGTCGGCACCGTGGGGCGCGCGTTCCGCTCTCCGAACCTCATCGAGCGCTTCTTCGACGGCACCACCCCCGAAGGGTCGGGCTACCAGGTCCGCAACCCGGACCTCAAGCCCGAGACCAGCATCAACATGGACGCGGGCGTGCGCTGGGTGACGAGCCGGGCGTCGTTGGAGGCGTTCACCTTCCGCAACACCATCCACGACGGGATCCGCATCGAGCCGCTGGGGACCAAGGTCAACAACATGGCCGCGTACCAGAACACGAACGTGGACGAGCTCCTCTTCCGCGGCGTGGAGATGAGCGGCGAGGTCCTCCTGGGCGCGGGGCTCTCCACGAGCGCCTCGTACACCTGGCAGGACGCGGAGAACACCAACGACGAGGAGATCCCCGTGGGCGAGACCTTCAGCAGCAAGGTCACGGGGACGATGCGCTACACGCATCCTTCGGACCGGTTCTGGACGGCCTTCGAGGTGCGCCACAACGGGGAGCAGAAGAACGTGTTGCTGGAGGACAATCCCCTCGGCGACCTCATCCCGTCCTTCACCGTGTTGAACGTGCGCGGTGGCGTGACGGTGATCCGCACGGAGGGTGGCCACACCCACCGCCTGGGCGTTGCGGTGACGAACCTGACCAACCAGCTCTACGCCGAGTTCTCCAATGCCTCCTTCTTCCGCCCGGAGCCCAAGCGCAACCTCACGCTGAGCTGGGAGGTGTCCTTCTAGCGCGCCTAATGACGGCCCCTGCGGCTCGCCTTGAAGAACTTGCGGGGATCGGGGATGGCGCGGTCGAAGGGCTTGCTCGGGCTCGGCGGCGGGGGCACCCGAGGCGGCTTTGGCGTGCACGGGGGATCGGGGACGTAGAACGTCTTCTTCCGGTCCCGGGGTTGGTTCTGACGTTGGTTCTTGGCCATGGCGTGCGCCTCCTTTACCTCTCTTCTACGCCAGCGGGGTGGGGAAGGGTTCAGGAGGCGGGTCCGCGGCGTCCCCGGGCGCTTCCCTCCTTCGTCCACCTCCGGTAGAGTTGGGCCGCTGCAGTGCAACCCGTTTCGTGAGAAAGGGAATGCGCCATCTGTCCCGCCTCCCGGCGGTCCTCGTCATGCTCGCGGCCGGAGCCGGATCGCTGGGCGCGCAGGATCTGGGCCTCGTCGCCGTGGGGGCCTCCAGCGCCAACGTCGAGCTCCCCGACCCACACGGCTTCGGGGCCTTCGCCGGGTTCCGGAGCGCTCCCTGGCTCTTCCGCCTCTCCTACCTGCGCTACTCGGCCGACACGCGGAAGAGCGGGACCGTGTGCCGGGTGTACTCGCCGCGCATCGGGTGCCGGACCGAGGGGGTGGCCACGTCGGCGCGCATGGGGGGCCTGAGGCTCAGCGCGGAGCGGGCCGTGCGCTTCGGAGAGCGTCTGGAGCTGGGGGCGGGTGGGGGTCTGAGCTTCAACTCGCTCACCGTGGACGCCCGGGGGGAATCGGGGTTCCGCGCGGACCTGCACATGCCCAACACCGGCCAGATCGGCTACCTGGGCTCGGCTTCCCTGGCCCTTTCCCCCGTGCCCTCGGTCCCGGTCAGGGTCGTGGCGGGGCTCACGGGGCACTGGGTGAAGTTCCACGGGTGCGTGAGCGCCGAGGACAGGACCAGCGGTTACGCGCCCTTCTGCGGATGGGACCGCTTCACGGAGGTCCAGGCGGGGATCTCCGTGACCGTGCCGCGGCAGTAGGTCGGCAGCCGCCGTCGGCGGGTCAGCCCACCGCCGGGGACGCCGTCAGCGCTCCGCCAGTTCCCGGGCCGCGTCCAGAGCCTCCGTGAGTGCGGGGCCCCGGAACCCCCGGCGGGCCAGATGCCCGTGGAGCCGCCGGCGCGCCCGCTCCCGCTCCGGGGTGGGCTCCCGCGCCGCCAGGGCGCGGAGCGTCGCCGGTCCCTGCCGCTTCAGCCACCCCTCCAGGACCTTCGCGGCCAGCGCCTCCTCGGAGAGCGCCTCGTCGTCCAGGACCGCGTCCACGGCGGCCCGGGCGACGGGGTCGGAGACGCCCTTGGCCCGCAGTTCCTGGGTCAGCCGCGCCTTCCCCCGGGGGCGA
>JBFYZE010000230.1:0-4677 GCA_041309665.1 Gemmatimonadales bacterium
ACCGGCGGCAGCGCGCGGCGGGGCCGCGGGCACCGGGGCGGCGGGCACCGGCTCGGATGCGGGCTTGGCGACCTTGCGCACGCCCACCTCGCCCTTGCCCTTCAGGAAGGCGATGCCTTTGTCGCCGCAGGTCGCGGTGATGAAGACGTTCTCGTCGGACACCGGAAGACCCTCGGCCTCGAGGCGCTTGCGGGCCGCGACCACGCCCTTGGCGGGGTTGGCGTCGTTCAGCTCCAGGGGCGACCGATCCGTGGGATCCATCCCGAGTTGCTCGGCCGCGAGCCTTACCACCTCGGGGTCGGGCGGCACCGGGGTCCTGCCGAAGTACCCCAGCACCATGCGGCCGTAGTCGGTGGCGATCTTCTTCCAGGGGCCGAACAGGACGTTGTTGAAGGCCTGCTGGACGTAGAACTGGGACACGGGCGTCACCGAGGTGCCGAAACCGCCCTTCTCGACCACCTCGCGCATGGCGCGGATCAGGTCCGGGTAGCGGTCCATGATGCCGTGGTCCCGCAGCATCTGCGTGTTGGCCGTCAGAGCACCCCCGGGCATGGGGCTCCAGGGAAGCGTCGGCTCGACGGCGGTCGCCTCGGGGGGCATGAAGTAGTCGGCCATGCACTCCTTGAAGACCTCTTCCGCCTCGCGGACCTTCTCGACGTCCACGTCGAGGTCGTACTCGCTTCCGCGCAGCGCGTGCCACATGGTGAGCACGTCGGGCTGGCAGGTGCCGCCGGACACCGGGGCCAGGGACAGGTCGATGGCGTCGGCGCCGGCGTCGAGCGCGGCCATGTAGCAGGCGACGCTGATGCCCGCCGTCTCGTGGGTGTGGTAGTGGATGAAGGTGCCCTCGGGGAGCATGCGGCGCGCGCGCGCGATGGTGTCGTGCACGACGGAGGGCACGGCGGTGCCGGAGGCGTCCTTGAAGCAGACCGAGTCGAAGGGGATATCGGCGTCGAGGATCCGGCGCAGCGTCGCCATGTAGAAGTCGGCGTCGTGGGCGCCCGCGCACCCTGGCGGCAGCGCCATGAGCGTCACGCACACCTGGTGCTTGAGACCCGCCTCGGCGATGCAGCGGCCCGAGTGGATCAGGTTCTGCACGTCGTTCAGGGCATCGAAGTTCCGGATCGTGGTGACGCCGTGATTGCGGAACAGCTGGGCGTGCAGGCGCACGATGTCCGAAGACTGCGAGTCGAGGCCGACGACGTTGACGCCGCGCGCCAGGGTCTGCAGCTCCGCGTCCGGGCCCGCCGTCTGCCGGAAGCGGTCCATCATGTCGAAGGCGTCTTCGTTGCAGTAGAAATACAGAGACTGGAAGCGGGCACCGCCGCCGGACTCGAAGTAGTCGATGCCCGCGGCGCGGGCGGCCTCGAGGGCGGGGAGGAAGTCGTCGGTGAGCACGCGGGCGCCGTAGACGGACTGGAAGCCGTCGCGGAACGCGGTGCACATGAAGCGGACCTTCTTCGTCATGTCGCCTCTACTCGACCATCAGGGACCAGAGCACGCCGGCGGCGATCGCGGAGCCGATGACGCCGGCCACATTGGGTGCCATGGCGTGCATCAGCAGGTGATTGTGGGGGTCCTCCGCGTGGCCGACCATCTGCACGACCCGCGCCGAGTCGGGCACGGCGGAGACGCCGGCGGCGCCGAGGAGGGGGTTGATCTTGTCGCGGGTGAACAGGTTCATGAGCTTGGCGAAGAGCACGCCGCCGGCGGTGGCGATGGCGAAGGACAGCGCGCCGAGGCCGAAGATCTTCAGCGACTGGGGCGTGAGGAACGTCTGCGCCTGGGTGCTCGCCCCCACCGTGAACCCCAGGATGATCGTGACCATGTCGATGAAGGCGTGGCGCGCCGTCTCGGCCAGGCGGTCGGTGACGCCGGACTCCCTGAGGAGGTTGCCGAACAGCAGCATCCCGACCAGGGGCAGCGCCCCCGGGGCGATCATGGCGGCGATGATGAACGCGACGATGGGGAAGATGATGCGCTCGCGCTTCGACACCACGCGCGGCGGCGGCATGCGGATCAGCCGCTCCTCGCGCGTGGTGAGGAGCTTCATGATCGGCGGCTGGATGACGGGCACCAGGGCCATGTAGGAATAGGCCGCGATGGCGATGGCGCCGAGCAGGTGCGGCGCGAGCTTGGCGGACAGGAAGATGGCCGTGGGGCCGTCGGCGCCCCCGATGATCCCGATGGCGCCCGATTCCGCCGGGGTGAACCCCAGGTACAGCGCGCCGATCAGGGTCAGGAAGATCCCCAGCTGGGCGGCGCCGCCGAGCAGCACCAGGCGCGGGCTGGAGAGCATGGCCGAGAAGTCGGTCATGGCGCCGATGCCGAGGAAGATCAGGGGCGGGTAGATGCCCGAGGTGACGCCGTAGTACAGGTAGCTCAACACGCTGCCCTGGTCGTAGACGCTCAGTGCCATGCCCGCCGTCGGCGGGATGTTGCCGACGATGGCGCCGAAGCCGATGGGGAGCAGCAGCAGGGGCTCGTAGTGCTTCGTGATGGCCAGGGTGATGAACGCGAGCCCGATGGCGATCATCAGCAGGTTGCCCCAGCTGATGTTCGCGAAGCCCGTGGTGCCCAGGAACTCGACGAGGATGTCCATGTCCTCAGGCCTCCCCGCCGTGCGCCGCGTGGAAGGCGGCGGCTGCAACCGCGGCCAGCGCCGCCTCGTCCTCAGCGCTGGCGCGAGGAAGCTGGGGCGTGGGCTCCGGGAGGACCACCGCGACCCAGCGCAGGATCCGCGGCATGATGGCGATGGACCCGGCGATGACGCTCAGGGCGACCATGACGATGACCATGCCGGCGATGGCAATGGGCACGCCCTGGCCCTCGACGATGCGCTGCAGCCCGGTCTGGAAATCGATCATAATCGCCAAAGATCGGTACTGGGCCCCGTTTCTTCCAGTCCTTGACGGGGTCCAGCGCAGCTTGCCGAGGCGAAGGACTTGCCATCTCGATACCGGTGCCGCCGGGCCGGCAGGGCTCGCCGTGCGACCGCGGGAGCCGCATGATTCGAGGATCATCACCGATCTCCAGGAGCCCGCACCATGTCACCTCACCGCCCAGTCCGTATGACCCTCCCGGCAGCGGCCGTCGCCCTGGCCCTGCTCGTGGCCGTCCCGGCCGCCCTCCAGGCCCAGGCCGCGCCGCGCGCGATGACCATCGTGGACCTCATCGACCTCCCGACGGTGGGCGACGCCCGCCTCTCGCCGGATGGGAGTCAGGTGCTCTACACCCGCACGGACACCGACTGGGCGCGCAACCGCACGGTCACCCACATCTGGCGCGTGGACGCCGACGGCTCCGACGCCCTCCAGCTCACCCGGGGCGAGGACGGCGAGTCGTCGCCGCGGTGGTCCCCGGACGGGAGGGCCGTCGCCTTCCTGGCCGACCGCTCCGACGACAAGCCCACGCAGATCCACCTGATCCGCGTCGGGGGCGGGGAGGCGGCGCCGCTGACCGCCCACGTCACATCCGTGGGGGACATCCAGTGGTCCGCGGACGGGCGGTGGATCTACTTCCTGGCCTCCGACGACAGGACGGAGGAGGAGAAGGCCCGGGAGAAGGCCAAGGACGACGTCTTCGCCTACGACGAGAACTTCCAGCAGCGCCACCTGTGGCGCGTCGAGGTCCTCACCGGCAAGGAGTCCCGGGTCACCGGGGGTGACTTCTCCATCCTGGGATACAGGCTTTCCCGTGACGGCGCCCTGATCGCCCACCACCGGGCGCCGAACCCGCTCTACGGCGACGCCGAGAAGGGCGAGGTGTGGGTCATGGCGGCCGACGGCTCGACGGAGCGCCGGCTCACGGAAAACGGTGTGGCGGAGAGCGGCGCCGAGCTCTCCCCGGACAACCGCCAGGTGCTCTTCGTCTCCGGCTCCCGTGGCGACCTGGGGGAGAGCTACTTCAACAACAACCTCTTCGTGGCTCCCGCGGAGGGCGGGGCGCACCGCGAGCTGGCCCCCGGGGTGGGGCACGGGCTGGACCAGGCCACCTGGTCCGCGGACGGTAGGAGCGTGTGGGTGCTGGCCAACACCGGCGTTCGCGACCAGCTCTTCCGCCTCTCCGTGGACAGCGGCGAGCTCAGGCCGCTCACCACCGGCGACGAGGCCTTGGGGGCGTGGCAGTACAGCCCGGCACTGGAGCGGCACCTGCTCACGCGGCGCACCGCGCAGGATCCCGGCGAGATCTGGATGCTGGCCTCCGACGGATCGTCGGCGAAGGTGACGCACCTCTACGGCGACATCGCCCAGCGCTTCCGCCTTCCCCGGGAGGAGGCGATCCGCTGGAAGGGGAAGGACGGCGTCGAGGTGGAGGGCCTCCTCTCCTTTCCCCTGGACTGGCGGGAGGGGGAGCGCTACCCGCTGGTGGTGCAGACCCATGGTGGGCCGTCGTCCAGCGACCAGTTCGGGGGCTCGTTCAGCTCCTCCAACTACATCCCGGTGCTGGCGTCGCTGGGCTACTTCGTGCTCAAGCCCAACTACCGGGGGAGCACGGGGTACGGCGACGCCTTCATGCGCGACATGGTGGGCAGCTACTTCGACCAGTCCCACCTCGACGTCATGACCGGGGTGGACCACGTCATCGCCCGCGGGCTGGTGGACGGCGCGCGCATGGCCAAGATGGGGTGGAGCGCCGGCGGCCACATGACGAACAAGATCATCACGTTCACGAACC
>JBFYZE010000231.1:0-12970 GCA_041309665.1 Gemmatimonadales bacterium
ACGTTCCGGGGCGGAGCCGCGGCGCCGGACGCTGGCGCGCTCCCGCCCCGCCCCGCCTCGGGGCCGCATGCTCCGCGCGCCCGCCACCCGGCTGCTGCGCGGCGGCCTCGTCGCCGCCTGCTCCGGCGACGGTGCCACCGGCCCCAGGTCGGACCCGCCTCCAGGCCCGGACACCGAGACGCCCTTCCCCCTGGACCGGGGAGACGACGGAGCCTCCACGCCGGGGACGTACAAGGGGCTCTGGCTCCGCCTCACGGACAACGGCGCGCCGAACGTGACGGCGGTGGACGGCGTCATCGGCCTCGTGTGCGTGGGGATGAGCAACGCGAACCAGGAGTGCACCGCGTTCATCGCGGCGGTGCGCGGCGCCTGGGCCAACGAGGTGAGCGCCCAGGTGCGCGTGGCCAATTGCGCGGTGGGGAGCCACGCCGTGGAGCGCTGGATGGACCCGGCCTACGACCCGGTGCTCTGGGACGACTGCGTGGCGCGGAAGCTCCCGGCGGCGGGGATCCGCCCGGAGCAGGTGCGGGTGCTCTGGCACAAGGCGGCCGACATGAACACCACCGGGCCCGGCGGCTCGCGCCTCCCCGTCTATCCCGACCCGGCCTCCGACTACTTCACCTTCCAGCGCAACCTCTCGGCCTTCGCCGCACGGGTGAAGGGGAAGCTCCCCTCGGTGCAAGCCGTCTACTCCAGCTCCCGCTCCTACGGCGGCTTCTCAGGGAGCTTCGCGCGCGGCGAGCCGCTCAGCTACGAGGAGGGTCACGCCCTCAATGCCTGGCTCGCCGACCACGCCTCGGTGGACGGGGTGTGGTACGGGTGGGGCGCCTATCTGTGGGCGCCCGCGTGCGACACGGGCGTCACCAACGCGTCGGGCGTCTGCTACGAGCGGGCCGACTACGTGGACGACGGGGTGCACCCCTCCGACGCCGGGCGGGCGAAGATCGCCCGGCTGGTCCACGAGCGGTTCAGGCGGGAGGCGTGGTACCGGAGATAGGAGCTGGGGCCAGGGTCACGCGACGACGCTCCCGCCACGCCCCTCTACTCCGCCGCCTCCAGCGCCGCGATGTCCCCCGAGCACAGCGCCTTCACGTTCCGTGTGATCTTCTCCGCGTCCCAGTCCCACCAGCGCAGGGCGAGAAGGCGAGCCCTGTCCGCCTCCTCGAAGCGGTAGCGGATGAGCGTGGCGGGGTTTCCCCCGACCACGGCGTACGGAGGCACGTCCCTGGTCACCAGGCTCCCGCTGGCCACGATGGCCCCGTCGCCGATGGCGACGCCGGGCATCACGGTGACGCCGTGGCCGATCCACACGTCGTTGCCCACCACCGTGTCCCCCCGGTGCGGCCAGCGCTCGGGCATGGCCGCCTCCCACCCGTGGCCGAACACGGGGAACGGGTAGGTGGTCAGCCAATCCGTCGGGTGGTTCCCCCCGTTCATGATGAACCGGCACTCGGCGGCCAGGGAGCAGAACCTGCCGATGACGAGCCGGTCGCCGATGAAGTCGAAGTGGTAGAGGACGTTCTCCTCGAAGCGCTGGGGGCCCGCGGGGTCGTCGTAGTACGTGTAGTCCCCGACCAGGATGTTGGGGCGGGTGATGAAGTTTTTGAGGAAGCCCGTGCGGGGCGCTCCCGAGATGGGATGGCGGGTGGCGGGGTCGGGTCCGTGCATGGTCGTCCTTCGGCGTGGGCGCGCCTGCTCTTATCCTTCCTTGTCCTCCATGGTGTACCATCCGAAGGAGTGCCTCCATGCGCCACCCCCTCGCGCTTCCCGTCGCGGCTCTCGGCGTCCTCCTCTCCTCGGCGTGCGCCGACGCGCCCCCTCCTCCCTGGCCCCAGGAGGTCCATCGCGCCAAGACCCTCGAGGTCGGCGGAGCCGCGGCGGGCCAGCTGAGCAGCACGCTCATCGGCCACCTCACCGCCGCCGTTGACTCGGGCGGGCCCGCCGGCGCCATCGACTTCTGCTCCATGCAGGCGCTCGAGCTCACCGCCCAGGCCGTCGCCTCCATGGAGGGCGTCGAGATCCGGCGCACCACCACCCGGCTGCGCAACCCGGCGAACGCTCCCGACTCCCTCGATGCGGAGGCGCTGGCCTGGTTCGAGTCGCAGGTCGCCTCGACCGGTGCACTGCCCAAGGAGTGGGTCCAGACCGAGGGCCAGGAGGCGATGCGCTATTACCGGCCGCTCGTGGCCAACGACATGTGCGTGCGCTGCCACGGGCCTGTCGAGTCGCTCCTGCCCGAGGTCGCCGCGGCGCTGGCGGAGCGCTATCCCCGGGACCAGGCGGTCGGGTACGCGGCCGGGGACTTCCGCGGGCTCATCCGGGTGAGGATCGCGCGCGCGGCGCTGGAGTCGCCGGCGCCATAGGCGCCCCGGCCCCGGACGTTGCCACCGATCCCGGGGCGCCGTAGCGTGGCTGTGCGCGGGCGTCGCAGCTTCCCGCGCCCAGCCTGGAGGCCAATCCATGTCGCCGACCCGTCGTGACTTCCTCGCCACCTCCGCCGTCGCCGCAGCCGGCGCCTTGGCGCACCCGTCGCTGGCGTTGGGCCAGCAGGCCGCGCCGGCGCAGCAGGCTCGGCCGGTGTTCACCCCCCTCCGCGGCAACGTGGGGCTCTTCAGCATGCGGGGCGGCACCATCGGCTGGCTCGTCAACGCCGGAGCCGTCGTGGTGGTGGACGCCCAGTATCCCGCCGAAGCGCAGGCCTGCCTCGCCGGGCTGAACGAGCGCTCCGGGAGCCGCCCGGTACAGTGCCTCATCAACACGCACCACCACGGGGACCACACCGGCGGCAACGTGGCGTTCCGGGGGATCGCCGGGAAGGTCGTCGCCCACGTGAAGGCCGACGAGCACATGAGGCAGCCTCCGGGCGGCCAGCCCCCCGCCGACGCCCTCTTCCCGGACACGACGTTCACCGAGTCGTGGGCCACCGACGCCGGAGACGAGCGCGTGGTGGCACGCTGGTACGGGCGCGCCCACACGAGCGGCGACGCCGTGGTCACCTTCGAGCGCGCCAACGTGGTGCACATGGGGGACCTCATGTTCCACCGCCGCCACCCGGTGGTGGACCGCGCCGCCGGGGCGTCGCTGCGGAGCTGGGGGACGGTGCTGGAGCGCGTCGTGGCCGACCACACCGCAGACACCATCTACATCTTCGGGCACGCCGGCGGCGTGCTCCCGGTGTGGGGCGGCCGCGCCGACCTGATCCGGTTCCGCGACTACATCGGCACCGTGCTCGCGTTCGTGGAGTCGAACGTCAAGGCCGGACGGACGAAGGAGGAGGTCCTGTCCATGCGCGATCCCATGAAGGGCTTCGAGGACTTCGGCCCCTTCGGGGCGGCAGGAGCCCGGGAATCGCTGACGTGCGCGGTGGAGGAGGTCACCACGGGAGGGTGACCATGGAGATCCGCCTGGACAGCGAGCTGTCGCTGAACGAGGAGACGCTCCTCGACATGCACAGCGTTCTCAACGTGATGAACGTGATCGTGTACGAGTTGATGAACCTGGGCGGAGCGTTGAAGGACTGCCCGGAGATCGACACCCTCACCGACGCGACCGTCGCCATCGCCGGGACGCTGACCGACCCCGAGGAAGCGTATCGGCAGGTGGCGAACGTGGACGGCTACGTCACCCGGCTCCGCGGGGAGCTGGCCAGGGTGCTCCGGGAGCGCGGTGTCGCGGGCTCGCCCTGGTACCGGGACCGGATGGCCAACCTGGAGTCCATCTTCACGGTCCTGCAGGTGCGCGCCGCGGAGCTCATGGCACGCCACGCCGACCCGGACGCCTGGGTGACCTACCCCATCGCCCAGCTCAGGGAGAGCCTGTGGACCGTGTTCCGGGCCATCGAGCAGAACAGCCGCGGAGGCTACCGCATCGTGGCCAACCTGGCCGAGCACGAGGAGGGCGACTACCTGGTCCACCTGGACATGACGAGCCGGTTCGCCGGTGAGGTCCACATGCCCGCCGTCTTCCAGGACGTGATGCGCGACCTGCTGGCGAACGCGCGCAAGTACACCCCCCCGGGGGGCACCATCACGGCCGGGCTCCACGACTCCGGCACGGAGCTGCGGCTCGTGGTCGCGGACACCGGCCGGGGGATCCCGCCGGGCGAGATCCTGAGCGTGGTCGAGTTCGGCCGGCGTGGCAGCAACACCCAGGACCGCCCCACCCGCGGCGCCGGCATCGGCCTCACCAAGGCGTACCACGTCACCCGGAAGTTCGGCGGGCGGATGTTCATCCAGTCCACGGGCGTGCCCGGCGAGGGGACCCGGGTCGAGATCCGGATTCCGCTCCCCGCGGCGCTGGCCGAGCCGGCCTGAGGGTCCCCCACAGCCCCGCGCGCCTTGACGGCAATGATGTACGTCAACATACTATGAATTCATAGTATCTGATCGTAGCTTCTTCCTGGAGCGCGCCGTGGCCCTCAAGAGACACTGGTACCACATCCTCCTGGCACTGGCCGAGGGGCCGACCCACGGGGCCGAGATCCGGCGCAGGGCTGCACGCCACACCAACGGGACGCTGGAGCTCTATCCCGCCATGCTCTACGGCTCCCTGGAGGATCTCCTGGAGCGGGGGTGGATCGAGGAGGTGGCGGAGGGGACCGGCAGGCCGCCGGAAGCCAGCGAGCGCTCCCGGTATCTGGCTCTGACTCCCGCCGGACGGGAGACCCTGGCCGCCTCGACCGCGGACTACGAGCAGGTGGCCCGGATCGCCCGCTCCCTGCTGGCGGGAGAGGCGTCGTCGTGAGCCTCGGGGCTCGCTACCACCGTCTGCTTCTGCGGCTCCTGCCCCGGGAGTTCCGGGAGGCCTGCGGCGCGGACATGCAGGGCGTGTTCGAGGAGATGCGAAGGGAGCACGTCTCGAGGGGGCTCCTGACGGCGATGGTGGGCTTCTATCTCCGCCTCACCCTGGACGTCGCCCGGCGGATCGGGCCGGAGCGCAGGCGGGTCCGACGCCGGAGACGCGGCGCGGCCGCGGCGCACCCGGGGACGCCGGCGGGATGGGGTGGGGGAGGGCCGGGTCGAAGGCTCGAGACGCTCCTCACCGACGTGCGCATCGCGTTCAGGCGCATGGCCCGGAGCCCGGGCTTCACCGCCGTGGCCCTCGTCTCCCTGGCCGTGGGGATCGGCGCCAACACGGCCACCTTCGCCATGGTCGAGGACATCCTCTTCCCCAGCTTCCCCTACCGGGCTCCGGAAGAGCTGGTGGACGTCTACCTGGAACAGGAGGAGTTCGCCTTCTCCCCCCTCTCCTACCCCGACTTCGTGGACGTCCGGGACGGCACCCGGGACGTCTTTTCCGACATCGGGATGGGCGGCTTCGCGTTCGGCCAGGTGGACAAAGGCGACCGGGTGGAGAGCCTCCTGGGGGAGATGGTGAGCGGCGGCTTCTTCCCGACGCTGGGGATGGACGCCGCGCTCGGCAGGACACTCCTGCCCGAGGACGACGTGTCCCCGGGATCCCACTGGGTGGTCATGCTCGGCCACGGGTACTGGCAGAAGGAGTACCGCGCTGACCCGGGCGTCCTCGGCGAGACCCTCGTCCTCAACGGACACGGCTACACCATCGTGGGCGTAGCTCCCGAGGACTACCCCGGCGTCGTCCAGGGCATCCCGGTGGCCTTCATCGCGCCCGCCGCCATGGCCAAGCAGCTCATGCAGACGAGCGGCGACCCGTTCACCAGCCGAGGCAACCAGTCCTGCTTCACGAAGGCGCGCCTGCGCCCCGGAGTGTCGCAGGCGCAGGCAGAGGCCACGCTGGCGGGGATCGCCGCCCACCTCAAGGAGACCTATCCGGAAAACTGGGAGGCGTCGCGCCGCCTCATCGCGTTCCCCACCACGGACGTCGTCATGAACCCGATGCTGGACCGGGTCCTCGTCCCGGCCGCGGCGCTGGCGCTGGTCCTGGTGGGCGTGGTGCTCCTCATCGCCTGCTCCAACCTCGCCTCCTTCCTCCTCGCCCGCGGTGCCGACCGCAGGAAGGAGATCGCGATGCGCCTGGCCCTGGGCGCCTCCCGCGGCGCCCTGGTGCGGCAGCTCCTCACCGAGACCGCGGTGCTCGCCATGGTCGGGGGCGTGCTCGGCCTGGGCGTGTCGCTCTGGCTCCTGGACCTGGTCATGGGCATGGATCTGCCCCTCCCCGCGGACGTGAACCTCGAGCTCGCCATGACGGGACGGGCCTACCTGTTCGCCCTCTTCGTGACCGCGGTCACGGGGTTCATCTTCGGCCTGGCTCCGGCGCTGCAGTCCACGCGTCCCGACGTGGCCCCCACACTGAAGGACGAGAGCACGGGCGGCGGCCGGCCCCGCCGCTTCACGCTGCGCAACACGCTGGTGGCGGGACAGGTGGCGGCGTCGCTGGTGCTCCTGGTCTTCGCCGGCCTCTTCCTCCGCAGCTTCCAGGCGCGGGACGCCGTGGATCCCGGGTTCGGGCGCGAGCCCACCGCGCTCCTCACCTTCGTGGTCTCCTCGGAGCGGTACGACCAGGAGACCGGCCGCCTCTTCGTGCGCCAGTACCTGGAGCGGCTGCGCCGGCTCCCGGAGGTGGCCGCCGCGGGGATGACCGGCAACATCCACCTGAACACCACCTCCACGAACACCACGGACCTCAACGTGGACGGCGTGGAGCCCCCCGAGGGGCGTGTGGGCTGGGCCGTGGACGCGACGGAGGTGGAGCCCGGGTTCTTCGAAGCGGCGGGGATCCCCATCCTCCGGGGCCGCAACTTCGACGACCGGGACCTGCCCGACGGCGTGCAGGTGGCCATCGTGAACGAGGCCTTCACCGAGCGCTTCTGGCCGGGCGAAGATCCGGTGGGCAGAACCGTGCACATCGTGAGCGGAGACGACGTGCAGATCGTCGGGGTGGCGCGCACCGCCAAGGTCCGGACGCTGGGCGAGGCGCCCCGTCCGTTCCTCTACCGGCCCTACAGCCAGGATTACACCGCGTTCGCCACCGCCGTGATCCGGGCCAGGGGACCCGCCGATCCGGCACTCCAGGCGGCGTTCCGCGCGCTCCGGGAGATGGACCCCGAGATGGTGGTGGTGGAGTCCAAGACCATGGACGAGCACCTGGGCATCATGCTCATGCCCGCCCGGCTGGGAGCGCTCCTGGCCAGCGGCTTCGCCGTGGTGGCCCTGGCCCTGGCGTGCATCGGCCTCTACGGGGTGGTGAGCTACGCCGTCGCCCGCAGGAGCCGGGAGATGGGGATCCGCATGTCGCTGGGCGCGGCTCCGGGAACGGTGGTGGCCCAGGTGGTGCGGGAAGGGATGACGCTGGCGGCCGTGGGTGCCGCGGCCGGGCTGATCGTCGCTGTGGCCGGCGCGCAGGTGCTGCGGAGCTTCCTCTTCGGCGTGGGTACCCTCGACGCCGCGACCTTCCTTGGAGTCCCCGTCCTCCTCGTGGGCGTGGCGCTCGTGGCCGCGTGGGTGCCGGCCCGGCGGATCAGCCGGATCGATCCGGTGAACGTGCTGAAGGCCGACTGAGCGCGCGCAACCCGGCGTGTGGGCCGCGGCGGCCTCGCCGCGGCCCTCCGCGCCGCCTGGTCACCCCACCTTCGCGCACGCCCTCCCCAGCTTCTCCAGCCCCTCGGCGATCTCGTCGGCGGTGACCAAGAGCGAGGGCCCGATGCGGATGCACTGGCTCCACATGCCGCCCTGCCCCAAGAGGAGCCCCTCGTCGCGACACGCCTCCAGGAGCGCGTTCGTGCGCTTCGGGTCGGGCTTCTTGCCCACCGGGTCCACCACGATCTCGAGGGCCTGCATGAGCCCCATCCCGCGCACGTCGCCGATCCAGGGGTGCTTCTGCTGGAGCGCCAGGAGGCCGGCGCGGAGCTCCTTGCCCCGCGCCTCGGCGTTCATGTAGGCCTTCTCCTCCTTCATGACCTCCAGCGTGGCGCACATGGCCGCCATGCACACCGGGTTGCCGCCGAAGGTGGAGATGGTCTTCCCCTTCCAGGAAGCGGCGATCTCGTCGGTGGTGATGGTGGCCCCCACCGGGAACCCACCGGCGATCCCCTTGGCCATGACCATGATGTCGGGGAGCACGCCGTGGTGCTCGATGGCGAACCAGTACTTCCCGGCGCGGCCGAACCCGGCCTGCACCTCGTCGATGATGAGGAGGCCGCCGTGGCCGCGGATGATCTCCGCCACCCGCTGGAAATAGCCCGGGGGCGGCACGACGTAGCCGGCCACGCCCATGATGGTCTCGGCGATGAACGCCGCCGGCTGGCCGTTGGTGCATGTGGCGATGACGTCTTCCAGGTCCCGGGCGAAGGCCTCCGCGCACGACTCGTCGCACGGTGTCTTGAAGGGGCAGCGGTAGGTGTAGGGCGCGATGGTGTGGTGGATCCCCGCCACCCGGGTGGCCAGCGGCCGCCACGCCCCATGGGCGGTGAGGTTGGTGGCCATGAACGAGCGGCCGTGGTAGCCGATGCGGAGCGCGATGATCTCGCTCCGGCCCGTGTGCAGGCACGCCATCATGAGCGCCGTCTCGATGGCCTCGGTCCCCGAGTTGCTGAAGAAGGTGCGCTTCAGGTTGCCCGGGGCGATCTCGGCCAGGAGGCGCGCCGCCTGCACCTGCACCTCGGTGGCGTACAGCGTGGACACGTGGCCGATGCGGTTCATCTGCTCGGTCACACGCTCGATGATGCGCGGATGGCCGTGGCCGATGGACGTGGTCAGGATGCCGCTGAAGAGGTCCAGGTACTCCTTCCCGTCCGCGTCCTTGACGCGCACCCCCTTGCCCTCCGCCAGCGCCAGCGGCTCGGAGTACATGTGGAGCATGGAGGGGAGGAGATACTCGCGCTGCCCGGCTACGATCTCGGCGTTGCTCATGCCTGGGGTAGTTGTGCTCATGGGGTCCTCGACACCTGGGGACGACGGCCCGAACTGGGCATGGCCACAACCTCCGGTAGGCGGGGGGCTCTCGCAAGGCGGACCGGGCCGGAAGTGGCGCATCTCGCCCCCCCGCGGCATATTGGGCGGCGTTGAGAATCACCCACGGCGGCACCGCCGTGGCCACGGCCCACCCGGCCGACACCCTTCCCTTCCTGTGCCCCCCCCCTCGCAGGTCGATCCGGGGTCGTGGGATTGCGTCCAGGATGGCTCGGACGAGAGATCACGGACGGCCAACAAGCCCCTTAGGCGGCATCATCGACCTTGAGGGAGAGTGATGCGGGGTACAGTAGCTAATACTGATCGGGGGTGGTTCGAGTACCTACGTGGACGCCCCGACGTCTCGGAGGTCAACTTCTGGTCACCGTCGCCTCGACGGTCATTCCGTGGTGCACCCATGACGCCGTTCTTCTTCCGGCTCAAGGCCCCAGTGAAGGCGGTGGCGGGCTTCGCATTCTTCGCTCGATGGGAGCGACTGCCTGTATGGCTGGCGTGGGAGGCATTCGGGGCTGGGAACGGCACGGATTCCTTTCCGGATCTCGTCGCGCGGCTCGCGAAGCTCCGGGCGCACATTCGATATGAGCCCCCGCCCGGACCGGATGAGATCGGATGCTCCATCCTTCTCGAGCCGGTGTGCTTCCCACCAGATCTTTGGGTGCCCGAGCCCGATGACTGGAAGGGAAGGACGCAGGGCTACCGATACTACGACCTGGATTCCGGTGAAGGGGCGGTCCTCTGGGCTCGGTGTAGGGAGGCTGCCCGCGAGGTCGTCGGCCGATCTTACGATCAACCAGCCGCAGTCGTCGAACGCGCCGCCCGGTACGGTGCCCCCCAGTTGGTGATCCCGCGTCTCGGGCAGGGGGGATTCAGGATCGCCACCCTCCACGCATATCAGCGAGCCTGTGCGGTAACCGGTGAGCATTCGCTTCCAGCCCTGGAGGCAGCGCACATCTGGCCTTTCAGAGCGGGAGGGCCCCACGAGGTTTCCAACGGCATCCTGATGCGAGCTGATCTGCATCGCCTCTTTGACCGGGGATATGTGACCATCACGCCGGAGTTGGCCTTCCGGGTCAGTCCCAGGCTGAGGCGCGACTTCCACAATGGCCGCGCCTACTACCCGTTTGATGAGAAACCGGTATCGGTACCTGACCGTCCCGAGGAGCGGCCGGATCCAGAACGTCTCGAATGGCACGCCCAGAACGTGTTCCTCGGCTGACGACGCGTATCGGGCTGGGTCTCTGCCCACACCCGCCTGGACGCCGGGGCGAGGTGCTGTTCGATCACCGGTGGATGGCCAGCGGGCCCCGCGAGGAGCATAGATGCAGGCGCCGGGCGTCTGAGACTGCGTGACGTTGCGGGACACCTCTGAACCAAAGGGAGCTGGAACCAGGTGTTCGATCGGACTCATGACGCGAGGGTGAGAGGGGCTGCGTTCGAGTGGCTTGCCACACAGGTCATGGTCCACGGCGACGTGATCCCACGCCCAACCCTGGCGAAGGGCTTCGAGTTCGAAGGGGTGAGGGTCCCCCTTCTCGGGCCTCAGGGGATCTTCAAGCCGAGTGTCCTGGATGTCCCGCTGTCGATCACCACAGCGCCGAACGGTCCCTACGATGATGCTTTCGGGCGAGACGGCCTCTTGAGATACAGGTACCGTGGCACGGACCCAACTCATCGGGACAACCGAGGACTCCGGTTCGCGATGACGGAACGCCTTCCGTTGGTGTACCTACACGGGGTGATGCCGGGGAAGTATGTGGCGACATGGCCCGTGTTCATCGTGGGTGATCGGCCGGATTCGCTGTCGTTCTCAGTAGCCGTAGACGACGCGCAGCACCTAGGCCTGTCCGGGTCGGGGATGGCCGTTGGTGAAGCAAGCGACATCCGACGGAGTTATGTGACCGCGCTCACCCGCCAGCGACTCCATCAGCGTGCCTTCCGCGAGCGGGTGTTGGCTGCCTACCAGCATCAATGCGCTCTCTGTCGTCTCAAGCACGACGAGTTGCTCGACGCCGCCCACATCGTCCCTGATGCGGAGCCGGAGGGCGAGCCGGTCGTCAGCAATGGGCTGGCGCTCTGCCGCCTGCACCACGCGGCCTTCGATCGGTTCTTCGTCGGGGTACGCCCCGACTACGTGATCGAAATTCGGCCAGATCTGCTCATCGAGACGGATGGCCCCACCCTGCGTCATGCGATCCAGGGCCTCCACGGTCACCGCATCACCCTTCCCCGGAAAAGGGAGCACCATCCATCCGTGGCGCTGCTCACGACGCGGTACGATCGGTTCCTTGAGGTGGCCACATCGCCGTGATGAAGGGACTGGCCTGCTGTTGCCGCACAGCGCATCCACTCCACCCAGGAGGCACCATGAGAAAGCTCCTGCCCACGTTGAGCCTGCTGCTCCTCACCCCTGTTGCCGCGGCCTCTCAGGTCGAGCTCGGCATGGACGCCGGACTCGAGGTCGCGAGGCCATCCGAGGGGGACACCTGGATCCACTTCACGGTTCCGGCGCCTCTGTTGCGGATCGGCTTCCCTCGTGAGCGCCTGACCTTCGAGACCCTCCTGGCCTTCCAGGCGATCCACTTCCGCGATACCCACGCGTATCTGGCGCTCACTCCCGGGGTCAACCTGCCCGTCGGCAACGACGGCCAGTACTTCCGCGGCGAGGCGCTCTTGACGCTCGTGTCGGAGGGGAACGACGATTTCGGCCTGGGCGCCGCATTCGGGATCAAGCGGCGCATCCAGGAGAGCCCGGCCTCGGTCCGGGTCGAGATCGGATTCAACAGGATGTTCGACGCGGAGGTCAATCGCCTCCGGCTCCTCGTGGGGTTGTCCACGGCGATCGGGGGATGACCCAAGGTGAGCAAGTCCAGGGCCATCCTGGCCAGCTACGTGGGTGTCCTGGCCTATTCGGCCTTCATCTTCCTCGGCGCCTGGAAGCTCCTCTACTGGCAGGGTCTCCTCTACGTCGTGGTGGCGCTGATGGGCGTGACGCTCAACCACCTGACGGTGCGCAAGGACTCGGACATCACGGTCGAGCGGGCGTCTCGCGTGCGGGAAGGGGAGGCGTGGGACCGGCGGATCCTCGGCGCGATCTTCGTCGTCAGCGTGGTCATGTTCGTGACCGCAGGCCTCGACTCCGGCCGCTTCGGGTGGTCGGGCGAGGTGCCGCTGGCGGTGACGGGCGCGGGCGTCGCGCTCATGCTGGCCGGCCAGATCCTGTTCGCCCTGGCCAAGAGGGAGAACGACTTCTTCTCGAGCACCGCCGCGATCCAAGCCGAGCGGGGGCATCGGGTCTGCGCCACGGGGCCGTACCGCGTCGTCCGTCACCCGGGGTACCTCGGCATGCTGATGTCCCTGCTGGCGTTCCCCCTGGTGCTGCAGTCGTACTGGGCGTTCATCCCGGCAGGCGCCGGCGCCCTGCTGTTGATCGTCCGCACGCTTCTGGAAGAGCGCTTCCTCAGGGAGGGGCTGCCCGGCTACGGGCACTACACCGAGACGACCCGGTGGCGACTGGTCCCAGGGGTGTTCTGAGGGTTCACATCCAGGCGGCTGGACGCTCCTCGTCCACGGCTGGCCGACCCTCGGGTATGTGGTGGTGCGGCTGGTGTTCCTGGACTTGAAGGGCGCGCGCGTGGCGCTTCCGTTCTTCTTCCCGCAAATTTTCAGCCGGCTGTGCGGCTCGACGGCGAGATGAGCTCACCACAGCGGGCCGCCACTACCCGATCTCCAGGGGGGAGCATGGGTCGGCTCGCATTCGTCACCGTGTTGCTGCTCTGCGCAGGCGAGGCCGCCGCGCAGGATCCGTCGCCGGGCGAAGGCGCAGGAGGAGGTCGCTTCGGCGCACCCGTGGTCAAGTACACGACCCTCCGAGGCCAGGCGACCCTGATGCTCGGCGGCCGTGCCGGCTGGAACGTCTCGCCCACGCTGGTCCTCGGCTTTGGCACGTATGGCACCATGACCGAGGTGGACGCCCTGGAGGGAGCGGTGCCCGGCGCGCCGACCCCCCTGGACGTGAAGCTCGAGACGTTCGGCTTCGACGTGGAGTACGCCCCGCATCCGGAGTCGCCCACCCATCTCACCTT
>JBFYZE010000232.1:0-9600 GCA_041309665.1 Gemmatimonadales bacterium
CCGTTCATCCATCTCTTGGAAAAAAGTATGAAGATTCGAGCCGTTTGATACCAGTCCGCTACGACTTCCATGCGCTTGGGCAGGCATCGGGGCCATGGACTGGGCCGGGTCGCTCCGTGAGGCGGACCCCCCGGGGATGGTCCGCACGCAGCTCCACAAGGACGAGCGCTTCAAGTACCGGCTCCTCACCGGCATCACGCGCCTGACGGGGGTGGACCTGAACCACACCAACCACGGGCGCGTGCTGAAGGTCTAGGCGGCTCAGCCCGGCGGGAGCACCCTGAGCTCCGTCACGCCCGAGCGCAGCGCTCCGTCGTGCGCGAACACCACGCGCAGGCGCGACGTTTCCACGGACTCCAGCGCGACGACGTTGAGCGCCCACGCCGTGGGCGTCCCGGGCGTGCGCGCACGCTCCGCGGCGGCCACCCACGCCGCCCCGTCCCACGTCTCGATCCGGTAGCTCCGCGGCGCGGCCACGCCGCGCCCGTCGCCGTAGAGGTACAGCTCCACCCGGCCCAGGCTCCGCGGCTCGCCGAAGTCCACCTCCAGCCAGTCCTCGGCATGGGGAGAGCCGTGTGCCGTCCACCGGTTGCGGGAGTAGCGGGTGAACGACAGGCGTCCGTCCACGGCCTGCTCCACCCGGTCCGTCTCCCCGGTGAAGGAGGCGCTCACCCGCGGATGGTCCCGGTCCCCCGGGTTCCAGGCGAGGTTCAGGACGGGGGTCGGGGTCGCGCCCGACGAGTCTCCCGCCGCGGCCAGCGGCAGCGCGTCCGCGCTCCACGCCTCGATCTCGGTGAGCCCCGACGTGGCACCCTGCTGGTGGTGCAACACCACGCGGATCTTCGTGGTGGCGACGGCGGGGAACGTGATCCGGTTGGCCCTCCGCCCGGCCGGCGCCTCCGGCCCGCGGGACTGACGCGGCACGTCCGCCCACGCCGATCCGTCCCAGTGCTGCACGTCGTACGACGCCGGGGGACGCACCGTCGGCCCCGCCGCCCCCGGAAGATCCGGGAACCCGGACGCCTCGACCTCCCCCGTGGCCTCCACGCGTGGGCCGTCGGCGTCGTCCAGGAAGTAGAGCGCCACCTCCTGCACGCGGCGCTCGGCGCCGAAGTCCACCTCGAACCAGTCGGTGCCCTCCGGCGAAGGGGCCGCCACCCACCGGTTGGGGGGTGAGGGATGGTACCACCGATTCCCGTCCACGGCGTAGAAGGGCGGAGCGAGCGGGTGGCTGGACGACGCCGTGGCGAAGGGGAAGTGGCCCGGGCCGTTGTTCACGGCCACGTCGTGGAGGCGCGCCGCGGCCGGCCGTGGGGAGGCAGGAGGGAGCGTGACATGCAGCGTGCCCAACGCGTCGTTGCGCCCGAGCACATCCCCATCCGCCCACACGGAGAGCCCCGCGCCGCGCCCGTAGCGCGTCCCGTCCCTGTCCCAGATCACGGCCACGTCATGCCCGTGGTAGCGCACCCCGTCCAGCGCGAAGAAGTCCCACTCCTCCGGGGCCAGGGGCGCGATCTCCAACGCGTCGTCCGCCAGGGGCGTGAGCCCCACCAGCCCGGTGATGACGAGGTCCACGAACGACGAGTGGAAGTAGTGCTCGCTGTGATAGAACGTGTTGTGGCCACTCCACGAGCCGGTGAACGGGTCGGCCGCCTCGGCGATGTACGGACGTCCGTCCTTGCGCTGGCTGAGCGCATACTCGCGCAGGAGCCTCCAGTAGTCGTCCCGCGTCACCACCGACTGGTCGTACGCGTGCAGGAGGTTCGCCATGGCCTTCAGCGTCTGGGCGGTGGCGTAGGGCCACGCGTTCCCGCTCCACACGCAGCAGCGAGGCGAGACCAGGAACTGCGGGTCGCCCCGCTCCACCGTGGTGGGGCCGAAGGGTGCGGCGAAGCGCGCGGTGTCCAGGAGCGCCGTCCAGGCGCCCTCGAAGCCCGGATCCGGGAGCGCGAACTGCCAGGGCACGTACCCGATCAGCTCGCGTCCGTGGGGATCGCCGGCGTACGGGCCCGACCCGTAGGTCAACGTCCCCGCCCGGATCCCGCCCTTCTCGTCCGATGCGAACTGGTGGAAGAAGAACCCGCGCTCCGGGTCCCACAGCTCCTCCTGGACGCGCGCCTTCAGCGCATCGGCACGCGCCGCGTAGGCCGCGGCCTCGGCCCCCTCGCCCAGGAGCGCCGCCGCCCGCGACAGGGCCCGGAGGTCGGCCCAGAGGTAGCTGTTCAGCGTCGGGCGGTACCCCTCGGCGCCGCCGAACTCGTCGTCGGTGAGGCGTGAGTTGATGTTCGTCTCCATCCCGTCCCACGCGCCCACCCAGCGGTACATCCCCTTCCCTGGATCCCACCGCTCGGCGGTCCACCCGTCCACCTGGGCCTTCATGTGCGGATACACCGCGCGCAGGAAGTCCCGATCCCCCGACACGGCGTACGTGGCCCACATGGCGTCGCCGTACCAGTTGGAATAGCTCCGGGGCTGGGCCCCCGGCGTCTCGAACCAGTAGCGGGCGAAGTCCTCGGCGATGCGCGGGTCGCGGAGCCAGCGGATCTCGTACGCCTGGTGCCCCAGCGGGCAGGAGATCGCGCCGTAGCTCCCCGACCAGAACGGCCGGTCGATGAACTCGGTGAGCGTGTACCCGGTCTCCGGCGAGCCGTACGTCAGGTGCTTGGTGACCAACTCCCACCGGTAGTAGTAGGTGGCGTCGAGCTCGGCGTCCGGGGACTCGAAGAACGGGATGTTGGCTGCGTACCAGTCCCAGTCCCGGTTGTCCCACCAGTCGAAGCGCTCGAGCTGGGCGGTGCGGTCCAGGACGGTGGTGCGAGGACCGCCGGCATCCCCGCAGGCGACGAGCGCCGAGCTTGCCAGCGCGACGGCCAGGGTGACGGAGCGCGGAGGTGCGCCGGCGTGGAGGCCCGGGCGCGGGGACGCCGCTGCCGGCCCGCGAGCACGGAGCCTCACGGCAGCACGCCGAACGTCAGGACCGTGCGGCTCCGGTACTCCTCGCCGGGGCGGAGGATGGTGGACGGGAACTCGGGCTCGTTGGGCGAGTCGGGAAAGTGCTGCGTCTCCAGGCAGAACCCGTAGCGGTGCTCGTAGACCGCTCCATTCTTCCCCGTGAGCGTGCCGTCGAGGAAGTTGCCCGAGTAGAACTGCACGCCGGGCTCGCTGGTGCGCACCTCCAGGAAGCGTCCCTTGGTCGGCTCCTCGACGCGGGCGGCCAGGACCAGGGCATCGCGGGCGACTCCCTCCCGGTCCAGCACGAAGTTGTGGTCGTATCCGCCGCCCCGGCGGATCTGCTCGTCGTCGGCGCCGATGCGCTCGCCGATGGCGTGGGGCGTGCGGAAGTCGAAGGGCGTCCCCTCCACAGGGGCCAGCTCCCCGGTGGGGATGAGCCCGGCGTCCACCGGCGTGTATCGGCTGGCGTTCAGCCTCAGCAGGTGACCCAGCACGTCCCCGCTCCCGTCCCCCGCCAGGTTGAAGTAGCTGTGCTGGGTCAGGTTGACCGGAGTGGGCGCGTCGGTGGTGGCCAGGTAGTCGAAGATCAGCGCGCCGGCGTCGGTGAGGGTGTAGGTCACCTCCACGGAAAGCGCGCCCGGGTACCCTTCCTCCCCAGCGGGGCTGGTGCGGCGGAACACCACGCCGGTGCCACTCCCGCTCTCCAGGGGCTGTGCGTCCCAGACCACCTTGTCGAAGCCGCGCACCCCGCCGTGCAGGTGGTTCGCCCCATTGTTGGCGGCGAGTCGGTAGGTGGTGCCGTCCAGCTCGAAGCGCGCCCCCCCGATGCGGTTCCCGTAGCGGCCGATGAGCGCGCCGAAGTAGGGCGTCTCGCCCAGGTATCCGGCCAGGTCGTCGAACCCCAGGACGACGTCGCCCAGGCCCCCATTCCGGTCCGGCACCTTCAGCGACTGGATGATCGCCCCGTACGTGATGACCCTCACCTGGACGCCGTGGGCGTTGGTGAGGGTGAAGACCTGCACGCTGTCGCCGTCGGGCATGACGCCGAAGGGTTCCTGGGTCACGGTGGCCTTCACGGTGGGTTGGTCGCCGGAGGCGGCGGGGGCCTCGGAGCCCGCATCGTCCTTCCCTGCGCATCCGGCGGCGAGGAAGGACGCGAGAACGAGTGCGGCGGTGCTGCGGGGTCGCATGGTTCCTCCGGCTGGGATGGGTCTCCGCCTGACGGCCAGTCTGTCCCCCCCGGGGCGGTCGCCGCCAGGGTCACGCCCCCGACGTCCCCGGGGCCCAGCGCCGTCAGGCCCCTCGCCCAAGCCTCATCCCTGCCCCTCCCAACGCGCACTCGGCGGCCAGCGCGGCGGCGAGCGCCATCTCGTCCCGGCCGCCCGGCGCCACGAGCTGGAGCCCCACCGGCATGCCCGCGGCGTCGAGCCCCACTGGCAGCGTGACGGCACAGAGCCCCAGCATGCTGGCCGGGGAGGTGGGCCGGAGCAGCGCCGCGTTGACCGTCCCGTGGCGCTCGGGGTCGTCGAGCCCCTCCAGGGGCGGCGGGGTGATGATGGCGGTGGGGAGCGCCAGGACGTCGGCGCTGCGGAAGAGGCTGGAGGCCTGGGCGGCGAGCCGCGCCATCTCGGAGAGCGCACGGGGATACGCATCGGGCGGCAACGCCGCGGCCGTGTCGATCCTCTTCCCCACGATGGGGTGCACCAGCGCCCGCCACCCGGGGAGGTCGTGCTCCAGGAACGCCGCGCACTCGGTGCCCGCGATCCCTCCGGTGGCGTACAGCGTGCCGGCGAGGTCGAGGAGCTCCCCGTCCACTTCCGCCAGGCGCCAGCCACAGGCCTTCAGCTCACCGAGGGCCCCCTGGAGCACCTCGGCGATGTCGTCCTGGCACTCGTCCCAGATCCCGCACCGCGGCACCGCCACGCGCAACGCCCCCGCCGCGGGGGCGGCGAGCTGCCGGCCCAGCGCTTCGGGGTCGCCCCAGGCGGGGTCCACGGCGCCGAAGAACCAGATCTGGTCCTCCACCGAGCGGGTGAGCGCGCCGACGGTGTCCAGGGTGTGGCTCAGGGGGACGACGCCCTCGGTGGACCAACGCCCCCGGGTCGTACGGTGCCCCACGTTCCCCGTGAGGGACGCCGGGATGCGGATGGAGCCCCCGGTGTCGCTCCCCAGCGCGACGAGCGCCGAGCCTTCCCAGAGGCTCGGGCCCGCGCCGCTGGAAGACCCGCCGGGGATGCGGCGCACCGCTGTGTCCCACGGGTTGCGCGGCGTCTCCCAGTTGGGGTTGTAGCCCGTGGCGCCCAGCGCGAGCTCGACGGTGTGGGTCTTCCCCATGAACACCGCGCCCTGCTCGCGCAGCCGCGCGACCAGCCAGGCGTCCCGGGACCATGTCGGGGGAAGCTGCCGCACCGTGCCGGCGTAGGTCGGCATCCCCTCCACGCCGTAGAGGTCCTTCACCGAGACGGGGATGCCGCACAGGGGCGGCACGGTGCCGCCGCCGGCGAGCAGCGCGTCCGCCCGCTCCGCGCCCGCACGGGCGCCCTCGGCGTCGAACAGCTTGTAGGCGTGGAGTGCGCTTCCCCTGTCTTCGTGGCGCCGGACGGCCTCCTCGACGAGCTCCGTGGAGGAGATGCGCCCCTCCCGAAGAGCGGCCGCCACCGCCGACAGCGGCTGGTCCAGTACGTGGGACATTTTCCGCTATCCGAGCGGCGGGACGGGGATCCTGGCGGTCGTCACGGGCGTTCGCGCATCGCGGTGGCCAGCCGGAGCGCCAGCTCCTCCGAGGGAAGGAGGCCCGCCGCGGGGAGACGGCGCGTCAGCTCGGCCCAGCGCGCGTCCAGCCGCTGCGCCCGGAGCAGATAGGGCACCGCTTCCTCCTCCCGTCCGGACGCGGCCAGCGTGATCCCCACCCAGAACGGCGCCTCGCCGTTCGTGGCCTCGTCGGGGACGAGCTCCATGGCCCGGGCGTAGGACCGCATGGCGCCGTCGGTGTCGCCCACGGTCATGAGCCCGTCGCCCTCGTTCAGGGCGTTGTAGGCTCGCTGCAGCCGGACCAGGCGGCGCAGCTCGGGGACGGGCGTCGGGTGGTCCTCGATGCGCAGGTCGAACCTCCGGTCCACCCACGGCTTCCCCGTGGACGTCCCCGAAACGACGATGATTGCCGCCGACTGCTTCCCACGGATGTCGCCCCCCTCCCGCTCCGCCGCCTCCAGCGCGGCGAGCAGGCGATCGGCGAGATCCCCCTGCGTGCTCTCGAACGCCCGGGCCATGGCGTCCCATACGGTGGGCCTCTCCATCATGTTGGCCTGGGTGGAGAAGCCCTGGCCCACGTGGTGTCCGGCCGCGTAGATGGCTCGCGAGCCGGTGTGCGCGGCGACGCGCCCCTGGGCGTCGACCATGGCGACCTGGCGCACCGCCTCGTCGGCGTCGGTGGTGACCAGAGCCTTCAGCGCGTCGGGCGCCGAGCGCCCCGCGCGCATGAGCTGAAGGCCCAGGGGGCCGTACGAAGGCTCGACGAACGACTGGGTCGCCACCGCGCCCACCCCAGCCTCGGCCCACGTCACGATGGAGCCCACGCTGAACCAGTGGGACTGGACCGCGACGCCCATCTCGCCCGTGGCCGGATCGCGGGCGACGATGGAGTAGGTGGCGACGGGACGGAGGGGGGCCCGGTCGGGCTGTGCCGAGGGAGCCCGCGGAGCGTTCTGAGCACCGGCAGGGAGGGGCCCCGGCACGTTCAGCAGGCCTACGAGGAGGATGGCGACGGAGGGGATGGGACGCATGGCGGGCTCGCTTCGATGAGGGTCCATCGCCGCAATCATGGAGGGCGAGCGCGAATGACGCCATCGAGGGTGTTGGCCCGGCCTTGTGCACCGCACCACCACCATGGGTGCCTGGAGGGCGACGCGGGGTATCCGCGGCAGACGCACCCTCAGTGAGCTGACGGAGCGGCGCTCCGGAGGGGCCCGGACCCCGGTCGGGAATTCCGGCCGGGGCCCGGCGTATGGAAGGGCTGGGTGCCCACCGCGAAGAGGACCTTCCTCGGCTGGAGCGATCATGCCCCCACTCCGATCCTTTCTCACCGCAGCGCCTGTCGCCGCCCTCCTCCTCGCCGTCCCGGGGTGCGCATCCCCTCCCCCCATCCCCCAGGAGCCGCCGACCGACACCCCGATGGAGGGGTCGTGGCGCGTCGTGGAGATGCACCAGGCATACCCGGACGGCAGCGCCCAGCCGCTTCACACCAGGGAGAGCTTCTTCCTGTTCGCGGGGAGCGACTACAGCATCGCCTGGGCCTACGGCGACGGCCCGTCCCCGCTCTACGCGGAGCGGTGGAAGCCCACCGAGGAGGAGCGGCTCGCCCGCTTCGGCTCCATGCTCGTGAACGCCGGGACCTTCGAGGTGGACGGGGATTGCATGGCTGCACACCCCCGGTTCGCCCTTGCCCCGGAGCTCGTGGGCGGAGAGATCCGCTTCCGCTTCTCCTTTGCCGGCGACACGCTCAGGCTGTCCTGGGACGAGACGTGGTCGGTGGACGGAGTCCCCTACCCCTCCGACGGCGCCAGCACCGTGCTACGCCTCGTGCGGAACGGAGCCGCCCCGGGGGCGTAGGCGCCCCCGACGCTACGTCACGGGCCCCAGCCGTTTCACCACGATGCTCGACGGCCGCGCCGTCGAGCGGTAGACGCGCTGCGTGGTGGAGCGGAAGTCCGATTCCTCCGCCTTGAAGATGTCCATGAACGTGCCGGGGTTCAGGTCCACCATGGGGAACCAGGAGCTCTGGACCTGGACCATGATCCGGTGCCCCTTCCGGAACGTGTGGAAGGCGTCCTGCAGGGTGAACGCCACCGGGGTGGGCACGCCCGGGCGGAACGCCTCGGGGCGGTCCAGGCCGTTCCTGAACTTCCCGCGGAGCACGTCGCCGCGCACCAGCATCTGGTAGCCGGAGAGGGGCACCGGGTCGCCGCCGCTCACGCTGTCCGGGAACACGTCCACGAGCTTCACGACCCAGTCGGCGTCGGTCCCCGACGTGGACACGGTGAAGGAGACCTGGATGGGACCGGCGATGGTCACGTCCTCCTCGAGGACGGGCGTCGCGTAGTCCAGCACGTCGGGGCGGCGCGACGCGAAGCGCTGGTCCTCGAGCATGAACGCCGGGTCGTACCACTCCTCGATGGAGTTGGTGTAGGGGACCGGGTTCGACGGATCGTGGACGTACTCGTCGTACTCGCGGGCGGCTGCGGCCGGCGGCCCGAAGCCCAGGGCGCCCCCGGGGTGGAGGTGGAGCGTCACGTCGCTCGTCCCGGCGGGAGGCCACGCGTCGAACCGGCCCCACGTCTTGGCCCCGGTGTCGAACACGTATGCCTCCGGGAGCCCCGGGTCCGGCGCGCCCTTGAGCCAGTGGTCGAAGAAGGGCCCCTCGATGCTGTCCGTGTAGAAGACCGAGGTGGCCGAGCCCCAGCCGATGGCCCCGAGCGAGTCGCCCTGCGACGAGTTCCACCCGCCGTGGTACCAGGGGCCCATGACCAGCGTGTTGGGCGCCTCCGGTGAGCCGGCCTCCTTGGCCTGGTAGCTGTTCAGGGCCCCGAAGAGGTTCTCGGTGTCGAACCATCCCCCCACCACCAGCGTGGCCGGGCGCAGCCCGTCGAGGTGCTGGAGCACGTTCCGGGCGGCCCAGAAGTCGTTCCACTGCCCGTTCATGGTGAGCGTGTCCCAGAACGCCACCTGGTTCTTCAGGTACCGCTCGTTCGCGTTCCCGAGCGGGCCCATCTCCAGGAAGAAGCGGTACTCGTCGGGGGTGCCCTTGTCGAGGCGCGTGTCCGGCTCGGTCTTGGGCGCGGGGCGGGGCCAGCCGAAGGAGGAGTAGAAGTTGAACGCGTGCGGCAGCAGGAACGCGCCGTTGTGGAAGAAGTCGTCTCCCGCCATCCACTTCGACACCGGCGCCTGGGGCGAGGTGGCCGCCACCGCCGGATGCGCGTCGATGGTCCCCATCCACGCGTAGAAGCCCGGGTAGGAGATTCCGCTGATCCCCACCTTGCCGTTGTCGGCGTCCAGGTTGGTCACGAGCCACTCGACGGTGTCGTACGTGTCGGTGGTCTCGTCCACGTCGTCGGGGCGGTCCTTGGCCGGGATGTACGGCCGCACGTTGGCGTATTCACCCTCCGACATGTACCGGCCGCGCACGTCCTGGCACACCACGATGTACCCTTCCCGCAGATAACGCGCCATCTGGAGGGGCGATTCCTTGGGGAACGCGTCCGCGCCGTAGGGCCGGCACGAGTAGGGCGTGCGCCGCAGCAGGATGGGGTGCGGCTCCGAGTCGTCCCTGGGGACCAGGATGGACGTGAAGAGGCTCACCCCGTCCCGCATGGGGATCATCACCTCCTGCTTCGTGTAGGTGGCCGCAAGTCCCGGGTCGGTCCCGTCCCCCACGGGTCCGCGTTCCGAGATCGTGCAGGAGGCGGCGAGGACCGCCGCGACGAGGACCGCCTGGAGCGTGCGCATGGGATTCCCCTGTCGGGAGCCGGGGCCCGTCGAGGCGGCCGTCCGGGATGACGGCGCCGGCGGGCCCTGGGCGGCTCGACGGTGTTGAGGGCGACACGGCACGGTAGGCCGGCCCCGCCCCCGGTGCAAGGCGGCCCCGGCGGCGCC
>JBFYZE010000233.1:0-9848 GCA_041309665.1 Gemmatimonadales bacterium
CGTGTCCCAGGAGCTCCTGCACGGCGGCCAGGTCCGCCCCGCCCTCGAGGAGGTGCGTGGCGAACGTGTGCCGAAGCGTGTGCGGCGACACCTTCCGCGTGATCCCCGCCCGGCGCGCCGACTCCTTCACGAGCGCCCACACGGCCACCCGCGACAGGGGCGCGCCGCGCGCGTTCAGGAAGACCCGGCCCTTCCCCCTCCCCCGCGCGCGGTCCAGGGCTGGCCGGACCTCGCGGAGGTACCGTTCCAGGGCCCGCAGCGCCGGCGCGCCCACGGGCACGAGGCGCTCCTTTCCGCCCTTCCCGAACACCGTGATGAACCCTTCGTCCCGGTCGAGGGCGGAGAGCGGGAGCTCCGCCAGCTCGGACACGCGCATCCCCGTGGCGTAGAGGAGCTCCAGGATCGCCCGATCCCTCCAGTACAGTGCCGCCTCGGGATCCGGCGCGTCGAGCAGGCCGGAGACCTCGTCACGCCTGAGGAAGTCCGGGAGCCGTCGCCCGAGCTTTGGCGACTCGAGCCGCTCCGTCGGGTCCGCGGTCACCGATCCCTCGGCGAGGAGGAAGGCGTAGTAGGTGCGCACCGCGGACTGGGCCCGCCGGATGGAGGTGGGGGCGAGCTGTGCCTCCTTCAGGCTGAACACCCAGTCGCGGAGGTGGCCGGGGGTCACCGCACCCGGCGAGGTGACGCCCTGCGTCTCCAGGAAGCGAGCCCACCGGGTGAGGTCGCGGGCGTACGCCGCCAGCGTGCGGTCGGACAGGCCCCTCTCGAAGGTGAGGTAGTCCTGGAACTGCTCGAAGCGGAAGGCGCGCTCGTCAACCATGATGCCGCGTCCTCCACCACCAGCGCGCAAGCAATGCCCCTACGGCCAACGCCGCCAGCAGGAGCCAGAGATTCACCCGCCCCAGGGCCTCCTGCACACGCCCGAGGTTGTGCCCCGCCGCCGTCCCCGCCCAAACCAGGGCCCCGTACCAGATGGCCGAGGCGGCGGCGAGTGGGAAGACCACGGAGCGGGGTGGCTGGCGGGTGACGCCGGCGAACACGGGCACCACCGCCCGGAGCCCCGGCAGGAAGCGCGTGAAGAAGATGGCGGTGGTGCCGAAGCGGCCGTAGAACACGGCCATCCGCTCCATCTGGTGCGCGTTGAGGAGGCGCCGCCCCCACCCTGTCAGGAAGAAGTCCCGTCCGTGCCTCCGGCCCATCTCGTACATGCCCAGCGCCGAGGCGACGTTGCACAGCCAGGTGACGAGGAAGACCCAGCTGGCCTTGAGGTCGCCCACCGCGGCGAGGAAGCCGCCGAGGACGACGAAGGTGTCCGCCGGCACCGCGGGCATCACGTTCTCCACCGCGGCCCCGGCGCCGAGCGCCAGGTAGACGAGGGCATTGGGAACCCCCTCGACCCAGGCCAGGATGCCGTCCCCCATGGGTCGCCGCTACCTCCTCAGCGACACGCTAGAGCGGGAGGCCTTCGTCCGTGGCCCCCCAGGTGGCGTCGAATCCGCCCATGGAGTCGATGAGCGCCACGGCGTGCACCGCCAGGCCCTCGCCCCGCCCGATCCACCCCATCCCCTCGTTGCTCTTGCCCTTCACCGAGACGGCGGAGGGGCCGACGCGGAGGATGTCGCCCAGGCGCTGGCGCATCGCGTCCGCCCAGGGCCCGATCTTGGGGCTCTCGCACACCACCGTGACGTCCACGTTCACGACCTGGTAGTTGCGAGCCTCCAGGACCTGGACCGCCTTGCGCAGGAGCTCCATGGAGTCGGCGTCCTTGAACGCGTCGTCGGAGGGGGGGAAGTGGCTCCCCACGTTCCCCGCCGCGGCAGCGCCCAGGATGGCGTCGATGACGGCGTGGGCCACGGCGTCTCCGTCCGAATGGCCGAGGAGGCCCGGGTGGTCCGGGATGCGGACCCCGCCGAGCACGAGCTCACGCCCCTCCGCGAAGCGGTGGGAGTCGTATCCGGTCCCTACGCGCATGCGTTCCCCTTCCCGGCGTCAGCCGGCCGGATTCGCCCCTCAGCCCCACCTCCGGATGGCGAGGCACACGTTGTGCCCGCCGAACCCGAAGGAGTTGGACAGCGCCAGCTCCACCGGGCGCTCCACCATGCCCCCATGCCCGTAGTCCAGGTCGCACGCCGGGTCCCTCTCCTGGAAGTTGATGGTGGGCGGGATCTTCCCTTCCCGGGTCACGAAGATGCTGAGGATCGTCTCCAGCGCGCCGGCTGCCCCGAGGAGATGTCCGGTCATGGACTTGGTGGACCCCATGACGATGTCGTAGGCGCGCGGCCCCAGCACCTGCTTCACCGCATGGGTTTCGATGGCGTCGGCCATGGTGGAGGTGCCGTGGGCGTTGACGTAGTCCACGTCGTCGGCCGTCGCCTGCGCGTAGCGCAACGCCATGCGCATGGCGTTCTGGGCACCGTACCCGTCGGGAGGGGGCGCCGTGATGTGGTGGGCGTCGCCGGAGAGCCCGTACCCGGCGATCTCGGCGTAGATGGCGGCCCCACGCGCCTGTGCATGCTCCAGCGCCTCGAGGACCACCGCCGCACCACCCTCGCCGATGACGAAGCCGTCCCTGTGCTTGTCGAAGGGCCGGCTCGCGGTCTTGGGGTCGTCGTTGCGCGTGGACATGGCCTTCATGGCCGAGAACCCGGCGATGGTCATGGGCGTGATGGTCGCTTCCGCGCCCCCCGCGATCATCATGTCCGCGTCACCGTGCCGGATGTGGCGGGCGGCATCGCCGACGGCATGCGCCGACGACGCGCACGCGGAGACCGTCGCGTAGTTCGGTCCCTGGAGCCCCCACTGCATGGAGATGAGCCCCGCCGAGATGTCCGGAATGAACATGGGGATGAAGAACGGACTCACCCGGTTGGGACCGTGCTCGATGAGCTTGCGGTGCTGCTCCTCGAAGGTCGCGATCCCGCCGATCCCGGTGCCGAAGACCACCCCGAAGCGGTGCGCTTCCATGCCCTCCGGGACCCCGGTGAGGCCCGCCGACTGCATGGCCTGGGAGGACGCCGCCAGCGCGAACTGGGACACGCGGTCGAAGCGGCGCGCGTCCTTCCTGTCCATGTAGAGCGTCGGCTCGAAGCCCTTCACCTCGCAGGCGATGCGCGTGGCGAAGTCCTCGGTGGCCTCGAAGGCCCGGATGGTGTCGGCCCCGCTCGTGCCTGCGAGGACGGCGGCCCAGGTGGACGCCCCGTCGTTGCCGACGGGCGACACGACCCCGACGCCCGTGACCACCACCCGCCGGCCGTCGCGGTGCTCCACCTTCACGGACATCCTGCTACCCCTGTCCCGGACCCACCGCGCTGCTTCAGGCGCCCGCCGAGTGCTTCTTCAGGTACCCGATCGCGTCACCCACGGTGCGCATCTGCTCGGCGTCCTCGTCGGGGATATCGATACCGAACTCCTCCTCGAACGCCATGACGAGCTCGACCGTGTCGAGGGAGTCGGCACCGAGGTCCTCAACGAACGACGCGTCATCGGTAACCTTCTCAGGCTCGACGCCGAGCTCGTTGATGATGATTTCCTTGACCCGGGCCTCGGTGGGCTCGCTCATCGTACCTCCTCGAGTGTGTGCTTGATGTCGGAATCGGACTCGGACGGAAACAAATGCATGGGCAGCGGCGCGGTCACATGACCATGCCGCCGTCCACGGCCAAAACCTGGCCGGTAATGTAGCGCGCCCCGGGGCCCACGAGGAAGCGCGCCACGCCCGCCACGTCCTCGGCCTCGCCGAGGGCCCCCAGGGGGATGACCTGCTTGAGCGCCGCCACCTGGGCTTCGGCCAGGGCGCCGGTCATGTCGGTGCGGATGAAGCCGGGGGCGATGGCATTGCACCGGATCCCCCGGGAGGCCAGCTCCTTGGCCACGCTCTTGGTCAGCCCCAGCAGGCCCGCCTTGGAGGCCGCGTAGTTGGCCTGGCCGGCGTTCCCCATCAGCCCGACCACCGAGGAGATGTTGAGGATCACCCCCTCGCGGCGCTTCATCATCCCCCGGCTTACGGCTCGGGTCAAGTTGAAGGCGCCCTTGAGGTTGGTTGCGATGACCTCATCGAATTCCTCGTCCTTCATGCGGACCAGGATGTTGTCCCGGGTGACGCCGGCGTTGTTCACGAGGATCCCGATGGGCCCGACCTCCGCCTCCACCTGAGTCACGGTGGCCTGGGCCTGGGCCGAGTCACCGACGTCGCAGCCGTACCCCCGGTGTCCCTCCCCGGGGAGCCCGGCGGCGGCCTGGACGGCTCCCTCCGCGTTGCGGGCGACGACCGCCACCCGGGCGCCGGCTTCGGCCAGCGCGCGGCTGATGGCGAGGCCGATCCCCCGGCTCCCACCGGTGACGAGGGCGACCTTTCCGGAAAGTTCCTGCTCGCTCATGTCGTCACCCCTGGATGGCTTGGATGTCCGCGGGCTCTCCCAGCGACATGCAGGGGAACCCCTTTGCGTTCCGCTTGTTCAGGCCGCACAGCACCGACCCCGGGCCCAGCTCAAGGAACCGGTCGGCGCCTCCGGCGACCATGGCCGAAACCGACGCCGCCCACCGGACCGGGGAGGTGAGCTGCTCCACGAGGAGCTCTCGCGCCCGGGCGGCCGAGGTGACGGGGCCCGCGGTCACGTTGGCGAACACGGGGTACGCCGGGTCCCGGAAGTCCACGGCCTCGAGCTTCTCCCGGAGCCCCCGTGCGGCAGGCTCCATGAGCGGCGAGTGGAACGCGCCCGAGACGTTGAGCCGCACTACCCGCTTGGCCCCGGCCCGCGAGAGGGACTCCATTCCCTGCTCCACGCCAGCCACGTCGCCGCTCACCACGATCTGGCCGGCGGAATTGAAGTTCGCGGGCACGCAAACCCCCGCGTCCACCCGGGCGCACGCCTCCTCCACCGCCGCGTCCTCCAGCCCCAGGACGGCTGCCATGGCCCCGGGCCGGGCCCGTCCCGCCTCCCACATGAGCTCCCCACGAAGACGGACCGCCTCCAGCGCGTCCTGGAAGGAGAGCGTCCCCGCCGCCACGTGGGCGCTGAACTCGCCCAGCGAGTGGCCGGCGGCCATCGCCACGGGCCCGAGCCGCTCGGCGACCACGGCCAGCACCGCGACCGAGTGGGCCAGGATGGCGGGCTGGGCATTCCGGGTCCCGGTGAGCTCGGCCTCCGGCCCCTCCGCCATGAGGCGGGAGAGCGGGAACCCCAGCACCTCGTCGGCCCGCGCCAGGACGGTGGCAGCGGCGGGGTGGGATCGGGCCAGGGCCGAGCCCATCCCCACGACCTGGGATCCCTGACCGGGGAACAGGAGTGCCAGCGTCACGAATGGTCCCTGCTCGGAAAGGGTGCCCCTGACCTCAGAAGCGCCAGGTCATGGCGCCCCAGGTGAGCCCCGCGCCGAACGTGGCGGTGAGGACATTGGCGCCCTTGCGGATGCGCCCCTGCTCGAGGGCCTCGTCGAGTGCCACGGGAATGGACGCCGAGCTCATGTTCCCATAGCGGTCCAGGTTCACGAAGACCTTGTCCATGGGGATCCCGGCGTACTTGGCCGTGGCCTCGATGATGCGGAGGTTGGCCTGGTGGGGGATCAGGAGATCCACGTCCTCCGGGGTGAGTCCGGCGTCGTGGAGCACGATGTGGGTGGCCTCCGCCATGGAGCGCACGGCGTTCTTGAAGATCTCGCGCCCCTCCATGCGCAGGAAGTGGCTCCCCTCGCGGATCACCGCCTCGCTCATCGGCACCCGGGCGCCCCCGGATGGACGGTAGAGCAGGTGGGCCAGGTTCCCGTCGGAGCGGTGGTGGCTGCTGAGGATCCCCCTGCCCGACCCGTTGGCCGGCTTCAGCAGGGCGGCGCCCGCCCCGTCCCCGAAGAGCACGCACGTCGTGCGGTCGGTCCAGTCCACGATGCTGCTCATCTTCTCGGTGGCGATGACCAGCGCCACCTCGCCGCGGCGCGCGGCCAGGTACCCCTCGGCCACGGTGAGGGCGTAGAGCCAGCCGCTGCACGCGGCCATGACGTCGAACGCTACGGCGTTGGCACACCCGAGCAGCGCCTGGGCATCGCACGCCGTGGAGGGAAGCCAGCGGTCGGGGGTGGCGGTGGCCAACACGAGGACGTCCACCTCCCCAGGGTCCATACCTGCCGCGGCCAGGGTGCGGCGCCCCGCCTCGGCGGCCATGAAGGCCGCGGTCACGCCGTCGGGGGCGATGCGGCGGGCCCCGATCCCGGTGCGGCTGCGGATCCACTCATCGGAGGTGTCCATACGCTTCGACAGGTCGTCGTTGGTGACGATCTGGTCGGGGAGGTACCGCCCCGTGGACACGATCTCCACCAGCGGGGAGGGGTGTCTCATGCGCGCTCCTCCTGGTTCACCCGGGGGGAGACCTCCCGGGCGATGTGGGTGACCATGCCCGAGCGGACCGCGCGGGCGGCCACGGCGAGGGCGTTCCGGATGGCCCGGGGAGACGATTCCCCGTGGCAGATGATGGATACGCCGCCCACCCCGAGGAGCGGGGCGCCCCCGTACTCGGCGTAGTCAAGGATCCGGAATACCTCTTCCAGGTTGAGTTGCTCGTGGCTGTGCTTGAGCTCCTTCTTCAGGAGTCCGATCGTGAACTCGGCGACGGACTCGTAGAACTTCAGGAGCACGTTGCCGACGAACCCGTCGCACACGACCACGTCGCAGACGCCCTGGATGATGTCCCGCCCTTCCACGTTCCCCACGAAGTCGAGCCCGGGGGCCGCCTTCAGGAGTTGGTGCGTCTCGAGGGTGAGCTCGTCACCCTTCTCCGGCTCCTCGCCGATGTTGAGGAGCGCCACGCGGGGGCTGGCGATCCCCATGAGATCCTGGGCGTACACATGCCCCAGGTGGGCGAACTGGAGCAGGTGGTGGGGCTTGCAGTCCACGTTCGCCCCGGCGTCGAGCATGAGGCACGGCCGCTGAGCCGTCGGGAGCAGCGCGCCGATGGCGGGGCGCGCCACGCCGGGGAGCGGCCGGAGCGTGAAGAGCGAGGTGGCCATCACGGCGCCCGTGGACCCCGCGCTCACGAACGCATCCGCCTCGCCGGCCTTCACCAGCTTCAGCCCCACCACGATGGACGAGTCGGGCTTGCGGCGGATCACGGACGCAGGCGCGTCCGAAGCCGTCACCCGGTCGCGGGCATGACAGATGTGGAGGCGCCCTGCGGGCGCCTCCGGATGGCGCGCGAGCGAAGCCTCGAGGATCGCCTGGTCACCGACCAGCACCACCTCGATGGCCGGGTCGAGCTCGTGAAGGGCCTCGATCGCTCCTGCGACTTCCGCCGCGGGGGCGTGATCGGTGCCCATCGCGTCCAGAGCGATGCGCACTGGCGTCGCGGCTATTCGGCTTCGATCTCGAGGACCCGCTCGTCCCTGTAGTACCCACAGGACGGACAGATCCGATGAGGCACCTTGGGATCACCGCACTTGGGGCAGGTGCCCACCGCGACCGGCTCGGCCTTGTAGTGGGTGCGCCGCTTCCGCTTGCGCTGCTTCGACGTCCGCTTCTTGGGAACAGCCATGGTTCACTCGTCTCTTTTTGCCCGGAGGGCATCCCACCGGGGATCGGACTCGCTCCCGGCGCACGCGCACGTCTCGGTGTTCCGATTCGCGCCGCACCGGGGACACAAACCCCGGCAGTCCGGGTCACACACCACATAGGGGTCGATGGAGAGGATCAACTCCTCCCGCACGGGCACCCCCAGGTCCAGCACGGCGGCGTTCTCCTTGAAGAAGCGCACGTCGCCGTCATCCTCCGCTTCCGGAGTGCGCGACGGCGCGAACACCATCGTCAACTCCCTGGCGAAGCCGGTCGACACGGGCTTCAGGCAGCGCCGGCATTCCTGCCGGAGCGTGCCGTTCACGGTCCCGCGCACCACGATCTCGCCGCTCCCCGCATGAGATGCCCGGAGAAGGACCTCCAGCGCCCCGTCGAACGACACCTCAAGGCCATGGAGGATGGGGTCGTCCGCCGGTACCCTGGCGTCCACCTGGACGGCGCCTTCCCGATCTAGGCGGGCAAGCTCAAGCCTGAGCATAGCAGAAAAAGTTAGCCACGGCTGCCTGGGGTGTCCAGGCAGGTCGTCGCCCTACCCCCCGGTGGAGATCCTGTCGGACGCCGAGAAGAAGAAGGCCGTCTCGATGGCCGCGTTCTCGTCCGAATCCGAGCCGTGGACGGCGTTGCGCCCCTTGGACTCCGCGTACAGGCGCCGGACCGTTCCCTCCGCGGCCTGGGCAGGATCCGTGGCCCCGATCGTCTCCCTGAGCTTCGTCACGGCGTCGGGCGCCTCGAGGACCATGGGGATGCAGGGCCCCGAGGTCATGAACTCCACCAGCTCGGGGTAGAACGGACGCCCCTTGTGCACGGCGTAGAAGGCGCCCGCCTGCTCGGCGGTGAGGCGCGTCATGCGCAGGGCGCGGACCGTGAAGCCCGCCCCTTCCAGGTGGGCGAGGATCTTCCCGGCCTTCCCGCCGGACACTGCGTCGGGCTTGATGATGGCGAGGGTATGGCTCATGGATCGGACGTTCCTCCGGTCATTCGGGTTCTTTGGGCCCGGGGGCGGCGTGAAGAGCCCCCAGGATGGAATCGCGGGTCACGAACCCCACGAGCTCTCCGTCCCGCACCACCGGGAGCTGCTCCACGTCCCGGTTCACCATCATGTGCGCGGCTTCGGCGAGGGACTGCTCCTCGGACACGCAGAGCACGGTCCGGGTCATGAAGTCCCGGGCGACCCGCGGCACGGCATCGCTCCGACCCCGCCGCTGCCCGCTCGGGCCACCGCTCTGGAGCAGGTACGCCAGGGCGTCGCCGGAGGTGAGAACCCCCAGGACCTCGTAGCGCTGCCCCACCACCGGGACGGCGTGGATCCCACGGCCCACCAGGAGGTCCACCACCTCCTCGAGGGGCGTCTCCGGATTGACCCGATGCCGGACGGGCACCAGGGCGTCCTCGACCCGGAGCTGGGGAAGGAACTCGGCCTCCCCGAGCCCGGGCACCGCCAGGATGTCACCGGGCGAACGGGCAGCCACGACCCGCGCGGCGCGCTCCGGATCCCGGAGCGCCCTCCCCAGGATGGGGAGCAGGTCCTGGCGCAACCCCGTGAGCCGGCCTGGGACGAGGGCGAGGATCACGACGTTCGCGCTCGCGGGCTCGGGAAGGCCCTCCGCGGACACGCGGAGGCGGCCGGGAGCGACGCCCACGGTCCAGGAGAGGTGCCCGAGATCCTCGTGGGAACCCAGGACCACGACCACGTCGTCGCTGAGGCGGACGACCTCGCCCTGGGCGCCGAAGGCGAGGTCCCGGGCCAGCTTCGCGGCTCGGGTGGCGTCCATGGCCCCGGCGGCAGCGGCGCGCCCGAGGATCTCCTCGAGCGCGCCCGCGAGGTCGCCGGAGGACAGGGGCAGGACAGCCCAGCCTCGCTCGAACAGCTCCGAGAGCCGCATCTCTCCACTCCCCCCGGAGCCGGTGACCGGCGCTCCCGTGGGACCGGCCCCGTCAGGCCAGAGCCTGCTGGATGAGGCCGACGATGTCGGCCGGTCGGGTGGCCACGGCGATACCGTTGTCCTGGAAGGCCTTGACCTTCTCGGCGGCGGTCCCCGCCGAGCCGCTGATGATCGCTCCCGCGTGCCCCATGCGCCGCCCCGGGGGGGCGGTCTGCCCGGCGATGAACCCCACCACGGGCTTCTTCATGTGGCCGCTCACGAAGGCGGCGGCCTCCTGCTCGTCCGTGCCGCCGATCTCGCCGATCATGACCACCGCCGTGGTGTCGGGGTCGGCCTCGAACGCCCTCAGGCAGTCGATGAAATTCGTCCCGATCAGGGGGTCGCCGCCGATCCCCACGCAGGTGGTCTGG
>JBFYZE010000234.1:0-8479 GCA_041309665.1 Gemmatimonadales bacterium
CGTTCCGGTCCGGTTCATCCTCATGAGCAGCGTCAGCGTCAACCATCCCGCCGCCGCCGATGCGCGCCGTGGGGCGCTCGAGAGGGTGTTCGTCTGGCTCGTTCGCGCCCTCGTCCCCCCGGCCAGGGACAACCAGCGGGCTGCGGACTACCTCCATCACCGGGTCGGTACGGACAGCCCCTTCGTGCGCTGGGTGGTCGTACGGCCCGACACGCTGCTGGAGGGGAGCGTCACCGCCTACACGCTCCACGAGAGCTTCGTGAACAGCCTGTTCAAGCCGGGCCGCACCAACATGGCCAACGTCGCCCACTTCATGTGTGAACTGGCCTCCGATCCGGCCACCTGGGGCACATGGAGCGGGAGGCTGCCGGTGATCGTGAACGCCGGATGAGGACCCAGACACGGTACACCTACACGGGGTGCATTCCGTTGCGCAGGCTCATGCACGCGCCCATCGTCGTCAGCAGGGGGTGAGGCCGTGCGGATCCACTATCTCGAAGTCGTGACGGACCAGGTGGACGCCGTCTGCGCCGCGTACGCCGCGGCGAACGGCGTGGCGTTCGGCGAACCGGCGCCGGATCTGGGAGGCGCGCGCACGGCGCCGCTCGCCGCGGCCGTGGCGACCGGAGGCCAGGTGGCCCATCCGCCCGCGGAGATCCCGGGGCGCGGCACCTTCGCCGTCTACATCCAGGGACGCATCCAGCAGGGGCTGTGGCGGAAGTAGGCCGAGGCACCATCCCGAGGCGGTTCGCGGTCATGCCCGCCTTGTTCCTCGCGTCGCGGATCGCGTACGCGGGTTCGTCCCTCTCCAGCGGCGCCCTGACGCTCGGCCCTTGCGCCCCCCCGCGGGCGGGCCCATCGTGGCGGCCCCCCCCGCCCGGATCCAGGAGAGCGCCATGATCGACACTCCCGAGATCGTCCTCACCGAGCCGCGCACAGCGGCGGTGATCCGGCTGACCATCCCCAGGGACCGGATCCGGGAGGTCATGGGCCCGGCCATCGAAGAGGTCCTGGCCGTTGTGGGGGAGCAGGGGCTCGAGGCGGCGGGCCCGGTGTTCAGCCACCACTTCCGCATGGACCCGGAGTTCTTCGACTTCCACGCGGGGGTCCCGGTGGAGGGGACGGTGCGGCCTGCGGGGCGGGTCGTGGAGGGGAAGCTGCCGGAGGTGAAGGCGGCGCGGGCAGTGCACATCGGGCCCTACGAGGAGCTGGGCGCGGCGTGGGGCGAGCTGGAGGCGTGGGTGGCGTCGCAGGGCCTCACGCCGGCCCCCGACCTGTGGGAGAGCTACCTGGCGGGCCCCGAGTCGGGGCTGGACGCCTCGAGTTGGCGCACCGAGCTGGTGCAACCGCTCCTGGGCTGATCCGGGAGGGGAACTCCCCGGCCCTTCGCGGGTTTCCCGCCCCGTCTGAGCTGTCCGTACGACCCACCCCCCATCCCCGTACCTGGAGTGAGCATGCGAGCGTTCCGCACCCTTCCCGCGCTGGCCGCGCTGGCCCTGGCCGCCTGCGGCGGCGAGCCCCCCGCAGAGCAGGCCGAGACCCAGCCCGCCGCCGAGACCGCCGCGGCGCCGGCGACCACCTCCTGCTGGATCGCCGAGGGCTCCCTGGACGAGGCCAAGGCCCGTCCCAGCCCCCTCAGCGAGACCGCCTTCAGCGTGGGCGCCATCCAGGGGACGATCTGCTACGGCGCCCCCTCGGCGAAGGGGCGCAAGATCATGGGCGAGCTGGTGCCCTTCGGCGAGGCCTGGCGCCTGGGCGCCAACGAGGCCACCGCGCTGCACGTGAACGCCATGGCCATGGTGGGCGGCGTCCACCTGGACGCGGGGAGCTACTCGCTGTACGCCGTGCCCGGCGAGACCGAGTGGACGTTCTTCCTCAACACGAACTTCCAGCGTTGGGGGATCCCGGTGGACGAGGCCGTGAAGGCCACCGACGTGGGGAGCTTCACCGCCGCCGCCGAGGCCACCGAGGCGCCGGTGGAGACCCTCACGTTCCGCTTCGAGGCCGCCGCCGACGGGACGTCGGGGCAGCTCATCATGGAGTGGGAGAGCACCCGGGTGCGCATCCCCGTCACCACCATGTAGCAGCGACGCCGGCGGGGAGGGCCTGGGGTGGCATTGACCTCCTCTGGCCCTCCCGCCATCCTTTCTGAATGAGCCTCCAGACGACGACCGGCACGACCACCACCGGCGGGACGACCCGCCGGGGGGCTGCGCGCGTCGGTTGAGCTGAGGCGGACACCAGACCGAGCGGCGCGGCCCCCGGAACCCAGGGGCCGCGCTTTTCTTTGGGACCCTGGCGAGCGCCGCGACGCCGAGCCAACCGTAACCGAGTTCCGACCATGTCGAGCGAACAGATCCGGATCACACTCCCCAACGGCGACGTCCTCCAGCTCCCCCGGGGCTCCACCCCCGGGGAGGTGGCCGCATCCATCGGGCCCGGCCTGGCCAAGTCGGCGGTGGCGGCGGTGGCGGGAGGAGAGACGGTGGGCCTGCAGACGCCGATCGAGGACGACGTGACGCTGCGCATCCTCACCGAGAAGGACGCCGCCGCCCTGGCCGTGCTGCGCCACTCCGCGGCCCACGTCCTCGCCACGGCCGTGCGCGAGCTCCGCCCGGGCGCCGGGATCGGCTTCGGCCCCGCCATCGACGAGGGGTTCTACTACGACTTCGAGGTGGACAAGCCCTTCACGCCCGAGGACCTGGCGGCCTTCGAGGCCAAGATGCACGAGGTGGCCTCGGCGGATCAGCCCTTCGAGCGCCGGCGCGTGGACAAGGCGGAGGCCCGCACGCTGTTCGCCGACGATCCGCTCAAGCTCGAGCGCCTCGAGGAGTTCGCCGACGACGAGGTCATAACGGTCTACCGCAACGGTCCCTTCCTGGACCTGTGCCGGGGGCCGCACGTCCCCAGCACGGGAAGGCTGAAGCATTTCAAGCTCCTCTCCGCCGCCGGCGCGTATTGGCGCGGTGACGAGAAGCGGCAGATGCTGCAGCGCATCTACGGCACGGCGTTCTTCAAGGAGGCGGACCTCGAGGAGCACATCCGCCGCCTCGAGGAGGCCAAGAAGCGGGACCACAGGAAGCTGGGCCGGGAGCTGGACCTGTTCAGCACGGACGACCGGGTGGGGCAGGGGCTGATCCTCTGGCACGCCAAAGGCTCGATGGTGCGCATGGAGATCGAGAAGTTCGAGAGCGAGCTCATCCTGAAGCACGGCTACCAGATCGTGTACACGCCGCACATCATGAGCGAGCGGATCTTCGAGATCTCCGGGCACCTGGAGAACTTCAAGGAGAACATGTTCGGGGCGATGGACGTGGAGGGGGACCGCTACCGCCTCAAGCCCATGAACTGTCCCGGGCACATCGCCGTGTACCAGAGCCGCCAGCGCTCGTACCGCGACCTCCCCATCCGCATGGCCGAGTTCGGCACCGTGTACCGCTACGAGCGGAGCGGCGTGCTCCACGGCATGCTCCGGGTGCGCGGCTTCACGCAGGACGACGCCCACGTCTTCTGCACGCCGGACCAGGTGCCCAGCGAGATCGAGCGGCTCCTAGACCTTGTGGACGAGATGCTCTCCGCGTTCGGGTACCCGTACGCGATCGAGCTGGCCACGAGGCCCGACAAGGCTCTGGGGAGCCAGGCCGACTGGGACGACGCCATCAAGGTCCTGGCCGACACGCTGAACGCCCGTGGCGTCGCCTTCGACATCGACGAGGGGGGAGGCGCGTTCTACGGGCCCAAGCTGGACTTCAAGCTCATCGACGCGATCGGCCGGAAGTGGCAGGGGCCCACGGTCCAGCTGGACTTCAACCTCCCCGAGCGCTTCGAGATGGAGTACGTGGGCGAGGACAACCATCCGCACCGCCCGGTGATGCTCCACCGCGTGCTCGTGGGCTCCATGGAGCGCTTCATGGGCGGGCTCATCGAGCACTACGCCGGCGCGTTCCCCACCTGGCTCGCCCCCGAGCAGGTGCGGGTGATGCCCATCTCCGAGCAGTGGATCCGGAGCGCCGCCTCCCTGGTGGCGGACCTGAAGCTGGCCGGCGTCCGCGCCACCCTCGAGTCCCGGGAGACCCTCGGGTACCGCATCCGCGAGGCCGAGACGCTGAAGATCCCCTACATGGGGGTCGTGGGCGAGCGCGAGGCCGAGGACCGCACCGTGGCCGTGCGCAAGCGCGGGGCGGGCAAGAAGCAGGAGGTCATGGACCGGGAGCGCTTCGTGGACCTGGTGGTGAAGGAGATCAGGGAGCGCACGCTGGGCTGAGCGGGGTCGGGGAACCGTGACCGTCCAGGTTTGTCCTCGTTACCAGGGCGTCCCGTGCGCGTGATGTCGTGAGAGGAGGTTGGGACGACGTCGAGCTGTCGTCGTTCCACGACCTTCCCACGAGGGAGTCCCATGGTTCCCACCTCCGTCCGCCGCGGCCTTCTGCTCCTGGCCGCAACCTTCTTCCTGCCTTGCCTGTCCGCGCCTCTCTCCGGCCAATCCGGAAGCGTCACGGGCGTGATCCTCGATGCCGAGTCAGGCCTCACGCTGGGCGGCGTCTTCGTGAGCATTTCCCGCCTGGACCGCACCGCGGTGACCAACTCCGAGGGCCGGTTCGTGATCCTCCGGGTTCCGGCGGGCGCCCACGAGGTCGAGGCCAGCTACATCGGGTACGCCACCGAGCGCCGGTCCGTTACCGTGTCCCCGGGCCAGGTGGCTGGGCTCGAGGTGCCCCTGCGGATCGAGGCCATCGAGCTCGAGGGCGTCACCGTAACCGGTCAGCGCGTGGGGCAGGCCGCGGCGCTCAACCAGCAGCTCCACGCTCCCAACATCGCCAACGTGGTGGCGTCGGATCAGATCGGCCGCTTCCCCGACGCCAACATCGGCGACGCCATGAAGCGCATCCCGGGGATCGTGGTCCTCCAGGACCAGGGCGAGGCCCGCTTCGGGGTCATCCGGGGCACGGCGCCCCAGCTCAACTCGGTGACCCTCAACGGCGAGCGCATCCCCTCCGCCGAGGCCGAGATCCGCCAGGTCCAGCTCGACCTCATCCCCTCGGACATGGTGTCGGCCATCGAGGTGAACAAGACGCTCACCCCGGACATGGACGCCGACGCCATCGGCGCCTCGGTGAACGTGGTGACGCGGAGCGCCCCCGCCTCCGAGCGCCTCTCCCTCACCGCGGGGAGCGGCTACAACCTCCTCATGGAGAAGCCCATCGGGATCTTCTCAGGCGTGTACGCCAACCGCTTCGCCGACGGGAAGCTGGGGCTGGTGCTCAGCGGGTCGTACCACAACCACCAGCTCGGCTCGGACAACATCGAGGGCGAGTGGGACGGCTCCGACGCGCGTCCCTGGATCTCCAACTGGGAGATCCGCCGTTACGACGTGCAGCGCATCCGCCGGAGCGTCTCGACGTCGCTGGACTACCGCCTGGCCGAGGGCCAGACCCTCACGTATCGCGGCATGTACAACCACCGCGACGACTTCGAGAAGCGCTTCCGCCTGCGCTACGCCCTCGGGGAGCCCAACGCCTCGGGGATCCAGCAGACCGAGGTTCGCCGCCAGCTCAAGTTCGGTACCGACGACATCAAGAACGCCCGCCGCGAGGACCAGCGCACCCAGAGCCACTCCCTCTCCGGCGAGCACCTCCTGGGCGGCGCCGCCCTGGAGTGGAGCCTCCAGTACGCCCGTGCTTCCGAGGACCGTCCCAACGCGCGCTACCTCCAGTTCCGCAACCGCCGCCTGGACGGGCGGGCCGACATCTCCAACCCCGAGCGCCCGGTCGTGATGCTCCTGGACGCCTCCGCCGACACGCCGGCCCGCCTGGCCTTCCACGAGATGTCGGAGGAGTTCCAGTGGACGAAGGATGAGGACGTGAACGTCCGGGTGGACCTGCGCCTCCCCCTGGCTTCGGGGCGCTCCGACCTCCAGTTCGGGGCCCGCTACCGGGACAAGACCAAGCTCCGGGAGAACGACTTCCACGAGTACGAGCCGGTGAGCGGGCTGGACGACATGTCCGCGGCCACCACCGCCGACTTCACCCGCTCCTTCCTCCCCGGCGAGCAGTACAAGACGGGGCTCTTCCCCACCCCCGAGTGGGGGGGAAAGCTCCGGCTGGACGACCGATCCCTCTTCGAGGGTGAGCGCATCCTGGAGGAGTTCGTCCCGGCCAACTTCAACGCCGCCGAGGCGGTCACCGCCGGGTACGTGAAGCTCACGCAGAAGCTCGGGGAGCGGGCCTCGGTGGTGGCGGGCATCCGGGTGGAGAACACCTCCATCGACTACACCGGGAACGAGTACGACCTGGACACCGAGGCCGCCCGGGCCGTCAACGGCACGTCGTCGTACACCAGCTTCTTCCCGTCCGCCATCCTCCGCTTCGACCTGGGGAAGGAGCGCATCTTGCGCGCGGCGTGGACCAACACCATCGCCCGTCCCAGTTACTACGACCTGGTGCCCTACCGCATCCTCTCCCGGGAGGACAGCGAGATCGAGATCGGGAACCCGGACCTCGAGCCCACCAAGTCCATGAACCTGGACCTGATGTACGAGCAGTACTTCGCCTCGGTGGGGCTCTTCTCCGCCGGCCTGTTCTACAAGGACATCAGCGACTTCATCTTCGGGTACGCCCAGCGTGACGCCCGCGACCCGGTGACGGGAGCGACCTTCGACGTCCTCACCCAGCCGCTCAACGGGGCTGCCGCGTCCCTCCTGGGCTTCGAGGTGGCGTTCCAGCGGCAGATCTTCGGGCCGTTCAGCGTCTACGGGAACTACACGTACACCAGCTCCAGCATCGAGGACGCCCCCTTCGAAGGGCGGGACCTGACCGAGCTCCCCCTCCCCGGTACGTCGAAGCACTCGGCCAACGGGTCCCTCTCCTACGACACGGAGCGGCTGAGCTTCCGGGCCTCGGTGAACCTCCAGGACGACTTCCTCGACCCCGACGGCGGCGTGGGCGACGAGGCGTACTTCGACCGGTGGTACGACCGGTCCTTCACCGTGGATCTGAACGGCGAGTACTCCGTCACGCCCCGGGCCCGGTTCTTCTTCGAGGCCAACAACCTGACGAACCAGCCCCTGCGCTACTACCAGGGCGTCCGGTCCCGGACCATGCAGGCCGAGTACTACAACGCCCGGATCCAGACCGGGCTCAAGGTGGATCTGCGGTGAGGACGGTTGCCGCTGAAGCAACGGGAGGGCGCCGGCTCCGTGCCGGCGCCCTCGCGACCCTCGTCGCCGCCGGAGCGTGCGGTGGGGCCGGAGGTGAGGAGTCGAAGGCCGGGTCGTCAGAAGCGGCCACCGCGCCCCGCGAGGTGGTCGTGGCGGAGCGGTGGGTCTCGCCCACCGACACCCTCTGGGACATCGACACGCCGGCCCTGTGGCTCGGGGAAGGGGAGGGGAGGGTCCTGGCCACCGCCAAGGCCACCCACGACCTGAAGGTGTTCGACGCCGCCACCGGGGCGGCGCTCCCCCCCATTGGAGGTCCGGGGCCGTCGCTGGGGGCCTTCCAGCGCCCCAACGCGGTCCTGGTGTCAGGCGACTTGGCCTTCACCGTGGAGCGGGACAACCGTCGGGTGCAGGTCACGCGTCTCCCCGAGGGCGTCCCCGCCGGCTCTTTCGGTGAGGACGAGCTCCGGCTCCCGTACGGGGCCGTGATCGCGGGCTCGCTTCCGGAGCTGACCTTCTGGGTCACCGACGACTACGAGGTGCCGGAGGACGGCACCGGCGACCTGACCCGGCGGATCCACCGGTTCCGGGTGACCTTCGCCGCCGACGGTACCCCGACGGTGAAGGAGCACTCGACCTTCGGGGACGCCTCGGGGCCGGGCGCCCTGCGGGTCGTAGAGACCATCGGCCTGGACGAGACGTTCAACCGCCTCCTGGTGGCCGATGAGGCCCGCCGCATCCACCTCGTCTACGATACCGTCGGGTCCTTCACGGGAGCGGTCATGGGGGAGGGACTCATCGCCGGCGACCCTGAAGGGGTGGCGCTGGTGCGGTGCGGTGGGGCGTCCGGCTACTGGATCGCCACGGACCAGCAGCCTGACGTCTCCTGGTTCCGCGTCTTCCGCCGCCACGACCTGTCCTACGTCGGAGCGTTCCGGGGCGAGGTGACCACGAACACCGACGGAGTAACGTTCGCTCAGGGCGCAGTTCCCGGCTTCGACGGGCCGGCGTTCTTCGCCGTGCATGACGACCAGGGCGTCGCCGCGTTCGCCTGGGAGGACATCGTGTCTGCCCTGGGCCTCATGGCGGGGTGCGCGCGGTAGGGACTCGCGGCGGCCGGAGGGAAGGGTGCGTCGCCACCTCACCCCTCCGGCCGGCCCTCATCTCCCCTCCACCTCCAGCGCCCGCGTCAGCCGCTTGAGGGCATGGAGGAGCACGTACGCCGTCGTCCCCGCCGTGAGCCAGGCGAGCCACGGGAGGGCGAGGCGCCACCCCGCGCCGGTGGCCAGGGAACGAGCCAGCGCCACCAGATCGGAAGAGCACACG
>JBFYZE010000235.1:0-4011 GCA_041309665.1 Gemmatimonadales bacterium
TCCGTCGCCCTGAACCTCGCGACCTCGGCGGGGCGCCCGCTCTGGGCGCGGCTCCGGGTCTCCGACGGGAGCTTCTACAACGGCAACCGCACGTCGGTGTCCCTGAGCGGCCAGCTCCGCGTGGACTACCGCCTCTCCCTGGAGTACTCGGCGGAGCGAAACGCCCTCTCCATCCCGGGATTCGAGGACTTCGCCGCCGACGTGTACGGCGCCCGGCTCACGTACGCCGCCTCCACGCGCTTCTTCACCAGCGCGTTCGTGCAGCGCAACGCGCTCACCGGGGAGACGGTGACCAATGTGCGCGTGAACTACATCCACGCGCCTCTGTCCGACCTCTTCCTGGTCTACACCGAGCGCCGCGACGGCGACCCGGCCACCGCCACCGACCGCCTCATCAGCTTCAAGGTGACCAAGGCGGTGGCGTTCTGACCGCGCCGGCCGCCGTTCCCGGAGGCAGGAGGCGCAGGTCCCTCGCCACGTGGCTCCTGATCCCGCTCCTCGCCACGGTGGCGGGCGTCATGGGTACCTTCGCCGTGTGGGCTCTGGCCCAGCGGGAGAGGACCCTCGCCGGAGAGGCGCGGCGGGAGACCCACGCCTACGCCACGGCGCTGGGCCTGGCGCTGAACTCCGCGTTCCGGGACCCCGAGCGCACCGAAGTCCCGGACATCGTCGAGCACATCACGCGGCAGCCCAGCGTCTACGCAGTCCTGGTCTACGAAGCGGACAGGAGCGCGATCCTCCGCCGCGACACCCTCGACCTCGGCCCCAGGCCGCCCCAGGTGGACTCGGTCCTGGCGGACGGCCGTGTCCGGGAGGTGGAGCGTGCGCTGGGCGAGGTAGACGTGTTCTCCGTCGTGTATCCTATCCTCGGGGACGGCGAGGCCGTGGTGGGCGCCTTCGAGGTGGCCCAGCCCCTCTCCTTCGTCCGGGCGGAAATGGGACGCACCCGGGTCCGCTTCCTGCTCAACACCATCGTGCTCTTTCTCGCGGTCACGGCTCTCATCCGCTGGCTCGTGCAACGGCTGGTGTCCGAGCCGCTCCGCCGCCTGGCCGAGGGTGCGCAGGCGTTCGGGCGGGGTGAGCTCGATCATCGGATGCAGCTCGGGGCAGGGAGCGGCGAGCTCGCCGAGGTCGCCGCCGAGTTCAACCGCATGGCCCAGTCTCTGGAGCAGGCACGCATGGAGCTGGTCCAGGGGGCCGAGGAGCGGCTGGCCCTGGCCCGGCACGTCCGGCACTCCGAGAAGATGGCGGCCCTCGGCCAGCTGGCGGCGGGTCTCGCCCACGAGATCGGGGCCCCGCTCCATGTGGTGCGGGGCCGGGCCGACCTCCTGGCCCGCCGCGGCACCCGGCCCGAGCAGGAGGCGCGCGACCTCCGCATCATCGTGGAGCAGATCGACCGGATCACCGGGATCGTGCGCAGCCTCCTGGACTTCGCGCGTCACAGAGAGCCGCAGCTCGTATCCATGAGGATGGGGGAGGTGGTGGAAACGGTGGTGGAGCTGCTGGCATCGGAGACCCGCCGCACCGACGTGGAGATCCGCATCCTGACGCTCCCCGACGCCATGGTGCGGGGAGACAGGGATCAGCTCCAGCAGGTGGTGCTGAACCTGCTCCTCAACGCGCTGCAGGCGTTGGAAGGGGCACCGCAGCCGCGGCTCGTCGAGGTGTCGGCCGACGTGGACACACTGGGGAACCAGGTCGCCATCCGGGTGTCGGACAACGGGCCCGGGATCCCCGCAGAAATCAGGGACCGGGTGTTCGAGCCGTTCTTCACCACCAAGGCCGCCGGCGCAGGCACGGGGCTGGGTCTGGCGGTGGCGAGGCGGATCGCCGAGGAGCACGGGGGGTCGGTCGTCATCGTCCCCACCAACCGAGGAACTGTCATGGAGCTGACGCTGCCGCTCATCCCCGGAGATGCCCATGGCGCCTGAGTCCATCCTCCTGGCAGAGGACGACCGGGAACTGCGCGCCCTGCTCCTGGAGGTGCTCGAGGGCGCGGGGTACGGCGTCACGGCCGCGGCCTCCGGGACCGAGGCGCTGGGCGCCCTTGCCCGCTTCGCCCCCGACCTCGTGATCACCGACCTCATGATGCCGGGCGCGTCGGGCAAGGAGGTCCTGCAGGAGGCGCGCCGAAGCCAACCCGGGGTGAACGTCATCGTCATCACCGCGTTCGGCTCCATCGAGTCCGCGATCGAGCTGGTGAAGGAGGGTGCGTTCGACTACCTCACCAAGCCGTTCTCCAACGACGAGCTTCTCCTGGCGGCACAGCGTGCCCTGGAGGAGCGCCGCCTCAGGCACGACGCCGGAAAGGGGGCGGGACCGTCGCGTCCGCTCCCTGGGTTCCTGGGGACGAGCGGGCCGACCCGCGCACTCCTCGAGATGGCGGGGAAGGTCGCCCGGTCTTCCCTCCCCGTGCTCATCACCGGAGAGACCGGCACCGGCAAGGAGCTGGTGGCCCGAGGGATCCACGGCATCTCCAGCCGGGGCCCCTTCCTGGCCGTCAACTGCGCCGCGCTCCCCGACCACCTCCTGGAGTCGGAGCTGTTCGGCCACGAGAAGGGGGCGTTCACCGGCGCCGACCGCGCCAAGCCCGGGCTCTTCGAGGCCGCGCACGGCGGCACCCTCTTCCTCGATGAGGTGGCCGAGCTTCCCCTACCCCTGCAGCCCAAGCTCCTCCGCGCCCTGGAGGAGGGGGAGATCCGCCGGGTCGGATCGACGCGCCCGACGCGGGTGGACGTGCGCCTGCTCGCCGCCACCAACCGGGACCTGGACGAGGAGATCGCTGCGGGCCGCTTCCGGCAGGACCTCTTCTGGCGCCTGAACGGCCTCGCGCTGCACATCCCCCCGCTCCGGGAGCGGCCCGCGGACGTGCCTTTGCTGGTGGATCACTTCCTGGAGCGGTTCGCGACGTCCACGGGAAGGAGGACACCGCTCCGGTTCGCGCCCGAGGCGATCTCCCTTCTCGTGTCCTATCCCTGGCCCGGCAACGTTCGCGAGCTCAGGAGCGCCGTGGAGAGGGCCGCCACGCTGCACGAGGGCGATGTCCTCCCGGCAGACGCCCTCCCGGAGCGGGTCCAGCACGGAGGGCTGCTCCGCACCACGGTCGCCGAGGCGGCGGTGCGCCAGCTCTCCATCGCCGAGGTGGAGCGCGCCTATATCCTGGAGATCCTCAGGGTCACCGGAGGCAACAAGTCCCGGGCCGCCGAGATCCTGGGGCTGGACCGCAAGACCCTCTACCGGAAGCTCCAGGAGTACGCCACGGAGGCGGACACGGCGTAGCATCCGGCCCCCCCGTGGGGCATCGTGCCCCACGCCACCACCCTCCCGGTGCGGGGGGACCCGCGCCGCGCCGCGCCCGCCGTCCTGGCACGGTTCCCGCAAGGCGCACCCCTCCAGAGGACACACCGTTGGACCCGGGACGGACGAGGGTTCGCTTGGTCTTGGTAGGGGTGGACTTCTCCGACGGCTCCGCCGGCGCGCTCCAGACGGGACGGGCGCTCGCGGGGCTGGGCGGCTCCGAGATATGCGTGGTGCACGTCCGCCGCGAGCGGGCCGGACCGTGGCGGCCGGCCCACTCGGAGGCCGCGTGGCTCCGTGAGCACCGCGTGGATCCGGGGGCCGTGCGCCTGCGCCACGGCGAGCCCTGGGTGGAGCTCGTCAGGCTCGCGGAGGAGGTGGGCGCCACCCTGGTGGTCGCAGGCACCCACGGCAGGTCGGGGTTCCAGCCGTTCCGGCTGGGCACGACCGCGGCCAACGTGGCCCTGCGCTGCCGGACCCCCGTGGTCCTGGTGTCCCCGCAGGTGATGTCCGAGTCCGACCGGAACGCAATCACACACGAGGAGGTCCCATGAAGCTCCGCTGGAATCGCGCCCTGATCCTCGCCCTGGCGGTGTTGCTGCCCTTGGGCACCGCCGCATGCGGGAAGAAGGAAGTGCCGCCTCCGCCACCCCCGGCGGACGACGGTGCCGCCGAGCGTGCCCGGCTCGCGGCCGAGCGGGAGGCCGCGGAACG
>JBFYZE010000236.1:0-6017 GCA_041309665.1 Gemmatimonadales bacterium
GCACTGGCGCTGGCCCGGGCCGCGAAGGCCCGGGAGCCCACGGCATTTGTGCATTGGAGCAGAGAGGTCTACGCGCTCGCCGCACTCGGACGGGTGGACGAGCTCGATCGCATCATCAACGAGAGCTACCGGCTGGAGAGGCAGGGGGCTCCTGAGCTGCTGTCGAACACCGCCGCGTGGGTGCTGTCCCGACACGGGTTCGTGGAGCCCGCGCGGGAGTTCGCACAGAGGGCGGTGGCGGGGTACGAGCAGTGGCCTGCCTCCGCGCGAGAGGTCCCGGGCGCCCGCAACATCCTCCGGACCGGCCTGATGGTCCTGGGGGACTACGAGGCTGTCTGGCAATCCTACGACGAGCAGGCCAGGCGCCAGGGGGCCCAAGGACTCGGCAGCCGCATCCTCGGGGCGCGCTACCGTATCCTGATGGGAGACACTGCGGGCGTGCTGGCGCTCGTGGACTCTGCACGCACCCAGACCCTGACTGCGTTCGCAGGGTCGGATAGGGGCCTGACCGGTTTGCCGCGCTACTACGGCGCGCAGATCCTCGCGCTCCTCGGACGCCAGGCTGTGGCCGTCGCCATGCTGCGCGAGGCGCTGAACGGAGGGTGGCGCCTCGCAGCCGACGAGCCGCTCACATGGTACTGGGCCCCCATCAAGGACTACCCGCCGTTCCAGGAGCTGATGAGGCTGAAGGACGGGAGTTGAGGGACCTTTCGTTTCGGCGTCGCTGCCGCCATATTGCAACTCACTATGGCGACGATAGGGCGATTCTTCCGTCCTCCCGTGGGGAGCTTCTTCCTCTTCGGCCCCCGCGGCACGGGGAAGACCACCTGGCTCCGTGAGGCGCTTCCCGATGCCTTGGTGGTCAACCTGCTCCGCCCCGACGTGTATCGTGAGCTGAGCGCGCGACCCGAGCGGCTCGCGGAGCTCGTGCGGGGGAATCCCGAGCGGGCCGACGTCGTCCTCGACGAGGTGCAGCGTGTGCCCGAGCTGCTCGCCGTCGTGCACGACCTCATGGAGTCGGCGGACCGGCAGCGCTTCGTGCTCACCGGCTCCAGCGCGCGGCAGCTGCGCCGCGGCGGCACGGACCTCCTGGCGGGGCGGGCGGTGCTGCGCACCATGCACCCGTTCCTCGCCGCGGAGCTTCCCACGTTCGACCTGGAGGGCGCCCTCGCCCACGGTCTGGTGCCCCTGGTGGTGGCCGCACCCGACCCGGCCGACGTGCTCGCCGCGTACGCGACGCTCTACCTCGAGCAGGAGGTCCAGGCCGAGGGCATGGTGCGCAACGTGGGCGGCTTTGCCCGATTCCTCGAGGTCGTGAGCTTCTCCCACGCGTCCGTGCTCAACGTGAGCAACGTCGCCAGGGACGCGCAGGTCAGCCGCAAGACCGTGGAGGGGTACCTGGCGATCCTGGAGGACCTCCTCCTGGCGTGGCGCGTGCCCGTGTTCACGCGCCGGGCCAAGCGGGCCACGGCGGCGCACCCCAAGCTCTATCTGTTCGACGCCGGCGTCTTCCGCTCCCTGCGGCCCACCGGACCTCTCGACCGCCCCCACGAGATCGAGGGCGCGGCCCTGGAGGGGCTCGTGGCGCAGCACCTGCGCGCGTGGATCGCGTACTCGGGTGACGCCTTCGAGCTCGCGTATTGGCGCACGCGCTCAGGCGTCGAGGTGGACTTCGTGGTGTACGGACCGGACGGGTTCTGGGCCGTGGAGGTGAAGAACGCCGGGACGGTGCGCCGCGAGGACGTGCGGTCACTCAAGGCGCTGCGGGAGGACTACCCGGAGTGCGAGCCCATCCTGGCGTACCGCGGGAGCGACCGCCTCGTGGTGGATGGCGTGCGCTGCCTACCGGTGCAGGAGTTCCTCTCGGGGATCACGCCGGGGCGGGGGCTGGGGGTGTAGGCGGCGCCACCGTATCTTGGCGCGCATCCGTCCACCTCGAGGGGATCCCGCGTCATGCTCCGGCTTCCAGCTCTCCGCGCCTGCGGTCACGCAGCGGTCCTGACCGCCGCGCTCGTCCTCCCCGCCTCCGCCTCCTCCCAGGTCGAGGTCACCGACGCCTCCGTGACCCAACTCCAGGAGTGGATGGCGTCCGGGCGCACCACGTCCGCCCAGATCACCGCGGCGTACCTGGCCCGCATCCATGCGTATGACCAGGCCGGGCCGCGCCTGAACGCCATGATACGCCTCAACCCCAACGCCCTGGCGGAGGCGGAGGCGCTGGACCGGGAGCGGAAACTGCGGGGGCCCCGGGGCCCGCTCCACGGGATCCCCGTCATCCTGAAGGACAACTACGACCTGGCCGGGATGCCCACCACCGCCGGCTCCCTCGGGCTGGCGGGGATGATGCCGCCCGACGACGCGACCCAGGTCCGGAAACTGCGCGAGGCGGGAGCGGTGTTCATCGGCAAGGCGAACATGCACGAGCTCGCCTCCGGGATCACGACCATCGCGTCGCTGGGCGGGCAGACCCTCAACCCCTACGACCTCACCCGGAACCCGGGGGGCTCCAGCGGCGGCACGGGCGCGGCCATCGCGGCCAGCTTCGCCGCCCTGGGGTGGGGCACCGACACGTGCGGCTCCATCCGCATCCCGGCGTCGCACAACAACCTGGTGGGGCTACGCCCGACCAAGGGGCTCTCGAGCATCGACGGGATCTTCCCCCTCGCCCACTCGCAGGACGTGGGCGGGCCGCTGGCGCGTAGCGTGCGCGACCTGGCGGTCGGCTTGGACGCCACGGTCGGCCCCGATCCAGCCGACCCCGCCACGGAAGCCTGGGAGGGGCGCGCCCCCATCTCGTTCGCTGACGCCCTCGACCCCCAGGCGCTGAAGGGCGCGCGCATCGGGATCCTCCGCGGTCTCTTCGGAGGCTCCGGCGAGAACGACGGCGCCCCGCTGGTGCGTGCGGCATTGGCGAAGATGGTGGAGCTGGGCGCCGACACGACGACGGTGGTCATCCAGGACCTCGACACGCTCATCGCCCGCTCGGGCCGCATCGCCCACGAGATGCGGCCGGACATCCTGGCGTACCTGGACGGCGTGCCCGGCGCGCCGGCGGACTCGCTGGGGCTCCTGGTTGCCCAGGGGCTGCTCCACGAGCAACTGGCCGTGCGTATCCGCACCCGCAACGCCACCCCCTTCGACTCGGCGGCGTACGCCCGCGCCCTGGAGGCAGGCGGGCGACTCCGCGCCGTGACCACGGCCGTCATGGACTCGATGCGCGTGGACGCGCTGGTCTACCCGACCATGAACGTGGCGCCCAGCATCAACCCCGATGCACAGCGCGGCTCGACGTGCGGGCTCTCGGCCCAGTCCGGGCTTCCGGCCATCAGCGTTCCCGCCGGGTTCACGCCCACTGGGCTCCCCATGGGGATGGAGATCCTCGGGCGCGCCTTCGACGACGCACGGCTCGTGGGATTCGCTTACGCGTACGAGCAGGCGGCGGGGAACCGGCGGGCGCCGGCGAGCACGCCGCCCCTCGTGGACGGCCACGCTCCCCCGCCCCGCTCGTGGACCGTCACGGCCGCCGGCGCGGGGCCCGACCGGGCCGACGTGCGCTTCACCTTCGATCCCGTCCGGGGAACGTTGGCGTGGGATGTCGAAGTGAGCGGCGTCCCCGCGGGGGACGTCCACGCCGTGGCGCTCCGCCGCAAGGACGCCGAGGGGCGGCTCTCGGTGGTGCTCCGCATCGCCGGCCCCGGCGTGCTCCGGACCTCGGGCACCGAGCTGCTCACGCCCAACCTCCGCTCCTGGCTGGAGGCAGGGGCCCTGACCCTGGAGGTGTTCACCCGGTCGCACCCGTTCGGCTCGGCGCGGACGGCGGTCTTGGCGGCGGCGGGGGCGGGGTCCTAAAATTCAGGACTGCAAAGGAGGAGGGATCATGAGCGGCACGACTCGGTTCCGCGGGGTACTCGCTCTCGTCGTCGCAGGCTCCCTCGCGACCCTCTCGGGGTGCGAAGGCACCCTGGATCCCGGCGAGCCGGAACTGACCTCGGACGACGCCGCGGCCATCGCCGGCTTCCTGTCGGACGTGGATCTCCTGTCCGTGGGGCTCGCGACGCTGTCGGCCACCACCGGAACGCGGACGCTCAGCCGCACGGCACCCTGCCCCGCCGGTGGCTCGGTGAGCGTCAGCGGCTCCTCCGAGAGCACCAAGAACGACGAGACCCGAGTGGTGTCCACCAGGTGGACCACCACCAAGGCCAGCGTCGCGTGCGCCATCAGCCATACCCGGGGAGACAAGACGGCTACCGCCGTCGTGGACGGGAGCGTCACCACCTCGGGCACGTCCTCCTACCAGCTCCCCGAGACCCGCGACGGCCAGCGCACGCTCCTCTCCTGGACCAGCGCCACCGTGGGCTCCACCACCACGAAGGTGGGGGACATGACCGCCACCTGCGCCGTGGACATCAAGCAGACCTGGGATCCGGTGAAGCAGCTCTTCACCATCAAGGGCACCATGTGCGGCCGGCAGGTGGACGTCACTCGCGGCCTGGGGAAGTAGGCCTGGGACTGCCCATGGCTTCTGCGGGGGCGGGCGGTTGACGGCTCTCCAGCTAGCCTCCGCGGTCCTCATCACCCTCGCGCTGGTCTTCTATTCCATCGGGGTGTGGGCCGAGCACGTCCGGCGCTACCTGCTGCCGTGGCACGTGGCGGCGTTCTGGACCGGGTTCTTCTTCGACGTCACCGGCACCGGGGCCATGGAGCTCATGAGCCCGGGGTTCAACTGGGCCAGCAGCCACACCATCACCGGGCAGATCGCGCTCTGGCTCATGCTGGGCCACGCTGTTTGGGCCACCCGCGTGGTGCGCCGGGGCGACGAGGAGCTCCGCCGCCGGTTCCACCGCTACAGCCTCGTGGTGTGGTGCGTGTGGCTCGTCCCCTACATCGGGGGGATGATCCTGGGGATGCGCGGGTAGGCGGGGCCGCCGGGCGCTCAGCCCTCCGTGTCCCCGTACTGGATCCTGAGCCGCTCCAGCTCCGCCTTCATCTCCACGACCACCGTCGCGTAGCTCGGGTCGTCGTACACGTTGTGGAGCTCGTGGGGGTCCGACTCCAGGTCGTACAGCTCCCACGCGTCGATGTCGAAGTAGAAGTGGATGAGCTTGTGGCGTTCCGTGCGCACGCCGTAGTGGCGCTTGACGTTCGGGCTCCCGGGGTACTCGTAGTAGTGGTAGTAGACGGAGCGGCGCCAATCCGGCGGCGTCCGGCCCGCCAGGACCGGGCGCATGGACTCGCCCTGCATCTCCGCGGGGATGGGCAACCCTGCGTAGTCCAGGAAGGTGGGCGCGAAGTCGAGGTTCAGGACCATCTCGTCGGCCACCCGGGGCGCGATCTCGGCCGGGAAGCGGACGATGAGCGGCATGCGCAGCGACTCCTCGTACATGAAGCGCTTGTCGAACCAACCGTGCTCGCCCAGGTAGAAGCCCTGGTCGGAGGCGTACACCACCACGGTGTCGTCCGCGAGCCCGGCGTCCTCCAGGAAGTCCATCACGCGGCCCACGCTCTCGTCCACCGACGCGATGCAGCGCAGGTAGTCCTTCAGGTACTGCTGGTACTTCCAGCGCGTGAGGTCGTCGCCCTGGGGGTTCAGGCGCAGGAGCTCCTCGCTGCGCGCCCGGTACGCCTGGTCCCACACGCGCTTCTGCTCCTCGTCGAGGCGGCCGTACATGCCTTTCCAGAGGTCCACGTGGAGGTCGTCGGGCGCGAGCCGGGCAGCCGCTTCGATGTCCACCTTCAGGTCGTAGGCGAGCGTCAGGTCCTTGGCCACGCTCATGATCTGCGCCCGCGCCGCGTCGCTGCGCGTGGCGTAATCGTCGAAGAGCGTCTCGGCCTCCGGGATCACCTCGTCCTCGTAGAGCGACAGATGCCGGAGGCTCGGCATCCAGTTGCGGTGCGGCGCCTTGTGGTGCAGGAGCGCGCAGAAGGGCTTCTCCAGGTCGCGGTTCGCGAGCCAGTCCAGGCAGTCGTCGGTGATGAGGTCGGTGACGTAGCCGTGCCGCCTCACCGTCTGGCCCATC
>JBFYZE010000237.1:0-4784 GCA_041309665.1 Gemmatimonadales bacterium
GCACTGAAGCGCAACCGCTTCCAGCAGGAACCGCTCCTCTCCGAGGTCGGCATGAGGAGCTCGCCGCTCTTCTTCATCGAGGGGGGCGACCTGACCGACGTGGCCGACGCCTCACTCCCCATCCGGTCGGTGTCCGGCGGAGTGGCGGAGCTGGGTGGCGGCGTGACCCTGGGCATCACGTCCGGCTCGGTCTTCGAGACCGAGGGCGGGGCGCGCCTCACAGTGGAGGCGGTCACCCAGTCCGCCAGCACGGCCAAGGTGACGAGCGGGAGCACCAAGGTGGGCGAGAAGGCCCGCCTGGTTGGGTACCGCTTCGCCACGGAACCGCTGCGGGTGAACGTCGCCGGCATCGACGCGGAGAGCGCGGCGGCGCTGGCCCAGTCCCTGGGCGACACCAAGGACGTGGTCCTGGTGCAGGAGGAGGACGGCTTCAGCCACCTGCTCCTCCGGCGGCGCGGCAACGAGCTGCGCGTCGTGGGCTCCGACGGCTTCATGCGCCACGAGGGCCTCGGCACGGGTCGGGCCGGCGCCGCCGACCTGGCGGGCAAGCTCCGCCAGGAGGCCGCGGCCAAGCGCCTCGCCGACATGGAGAACCCCGCCCAGGACTTCGGGGTGAGCATCCACCTGGAGGGCGGGAAGACCGACTTCGGCATCGGCGAGACGGTCTCCTTCCACGCCACCTCGGAGCGCGCCGGGTACCTCACCCTGGTGGACCTCGGCACCGACGGGAAGGTGGTCATGCTCTTCCCCAACGCCCATCAGCCGTCCATGAAGATCGAAGCGGGCCAGACCCTCTCCTTCCCGTCGGAGGAGATGGGCTTCGAGCTCCAGATCTTCCCGCCCGTGGGGCGCGGCATGGTGCGGGCGTTCGTCACGCCCGAGCCGCTGGACGTGCCCATGGACGGCGAGTATCCCGAGGGTGACGAGCGGTTCGCGGCAGCAATCGCCGCAGCGGTGATGAAGGCCGCAGGCGCCGTGGACGGGGCGGTGCGCCTGGACTCCTGGTCCACGGCGTCGCTCGTCTACGACATCCACAACTGACCCCGTGGCGCGCTTCCACGGGCGCACCATAGCCAGGGCGAGGTGACCGCGTGAAGGCGCAGCGGCTCCTCGCCCTGACGCTTGTCGTGGTGGCGTCCGTGGCCGTCGCGCTCCTCGCGGAATGGAAGGGCGGTCTCACCGGCCTCCGGGAATTGGAGCACAAGGTCCTCGACTGGCGGCAGACGACGACGGCCGCGTCGTTCCAGGAGGGCATGGGCGATCAGGACGCCCAGGTCGCCATCGTGTTCTTCGACGAGTTCTCGGTCACCGATTCGGTGATGGGGTGGGCGTGGGAGCAGCCCTTCCCGCGGGCGCACATCGCCAGCGTCATCGACGCCGTGGCCGCGGCGGGGGCGAGAACCATCGGGCTCGACGTGTACCTGGAGCTCCTCTATCCGAAGCTGAACGAGTGGGACCAGGGAGACGATCTCCTGCGCGACGCCATCCGTCGGGCGGGCAACGTCGTCCTCGTGGGCCCGGTGGAGCAGACCGACTCGGGCCCGCGGCTGGGGCAGCCGCACCCGTACTTCGCCGAAGTGGCCGCGGGAGTGGGCGCCGCCGAGCTGCCCACGGCCTTCGAGACCGTCCGGGAGGCCACCCTCGCCGTGCGCTCGGGGATCGGCCTGGAGCCCTCCTTCGCCCTGGCTCTCTACGCCCATGCCAAGGGATTCGACGTCGACTCCCTCCTCCTCCAGACCCGGCGTTGGGGACGCATCGCGCTGCCCGGGCTCTCCCCCTCCCTGGGGAAGGTCCCGGAGAACTGGTGGGAGGAAGGCACGGCATCGAGCAGCGTGGTGGTGCCCTTCGCCATCCGGTACGTGGGGCCGCCCTCCTCCGCCGACGCCGAGGACGCCGTGGGCGCCTTCCCGGCGTCCCCGTCGTCCACGGTGGACGTGACGGCCATGCTCATGCCCGAGTTCTTCCAGGACAAGATCGTCCTCATCGGCTCGGGCTTCCACGACTCGGACAAGTTCCGCACCCCCTATTTCGACCACACGCCCCCGCCGGGGTGGGCCAGGGATGGGGACGAGCGCCCCTACGGGTACATGTACGGCGTGGAGATCCACGCCAACGCCCTCCAGAACATGCTGGACGCCCAGTATGTGCGTCCCCTCTCCAACCCCCGGGAGGTGCTCCTCCTCCTCGTTCTGGCCACGCTCACTGCGGGCATCGCGTTCTGGAAGGGAGCCGCGGAGGGCGGCGTGGCCACGTTGCTGGCCATCGCCGGCGTCGTGGTGGCCGCCTTCTGGCTCTGGGCCGGCCGCGCCTATGGGCCCGGCGGGACGTACTTCGCAATGGGGCCGGGGTTCGTGTGGCTCCCCGTGGTGGTCCCGGCGCTGGCGGCGGCCCTCTCCTACGTCGGCGCGGTGGCCTACGTGTCGGTGGTGGAGGGGCGGGAGAAGCGCTTCATCAAGTCCGCGTTCGGGAAGTACGTGTCCCCGGAGGTGGTGGCGGAGATCGCCGACAACCCCCAGGCGCTCCAGCTCGGCGGCCAGAAGCGTCCGCTTTCGCTCCTCTTCTCCGACCTGGCTGGCTTCACCACGCTCTCCGAGCGATTGGACCCCCAGGATCTCCTGGCGCAGCTCAACGAGTACCTCTCGGTGATGACCCAGATCGTCATGGACGAGAAGGGCACCCTCGACAAGTACATCGGCGATGCCATCATGGCGTTCTGGAACGCGCCGAAGGAGCTGCCGGACCACGCCACGCGCGCGCTCCGGACCGCGGTCCTCATGCAGCGGAAGATGGGCGACCTCAACGCCAAGTGGCGGCAGGGGAACCCCGGCCACGAGGACCTGGTGGTGCGCATCGGCATCAACACCGGCACCGTGGTCGTCGGGAACGTGGGTGGGGAGGACAGGTTCGACTACTCGGCCATCGGTGACCCGGTGAACCTGGCGGCCCGCCTCGAGCCGGCCAACAAGACCTACGAGACCCTGGTGATGGCGTCCCAGTTCACCCTGGACGCCGCCGACGCCGCCGCCTTCCGGTTCCGCGAGCTGGACCTCATCGCGGTGAAGGGAAAGGTGGAGCCGGTGAAGGTGTACGAGATCCTGGAGTTGGCGGGAGTGCAGTTCCCGGCCCACCGCGAGGAGGCCATCCGGCGCTACGAAGCGGGCCTCCAGGCCTACAAGCAACACGACTGGGAGGCGGCGGAGCGCTCGTTCCGGGCGGCGCTGGAGGCCGACCCGGACGACGGCCCGGCGGCCGTCTACCTGGAGCGGGCCACAGAGTACGTGGCCGCCCCACCCCCGCCGGAGTGGGATTTCGTGGTGCGACGGACGCAGAAGTAGAAGATTGTATGGGGGGCCGGCGCAGCCGGACGCCCCCGGGTCAGGCATCCCTGGAGAGGAAAATGAGGAAGCATCTGCGTTGGGCCGCCCTTCTGGCCCTGGTCGTCGCCGCCCCCCTGGCGGCGCAGCAGGACCCCGCCGCCCTCGTGGTGAGGCTGCAGGGCGAGGTCCAGGTCCGGCATGGCGGGAGCACCGCCCCGGCCACGGTGGGCACCCGCCTCGTGACCGGCGACGAGGTCCTTCCGGCCTCCGGCGCCCGCGCCATCCTGATCACCCGCACGGGCGCCCAGCAGGTGGTGACCGAGGCCACCACCATCGCGGAGCCCCGCGGGAGCGGGAACCCGGACCTCTTCGCCAGGGCCATGTCCACCCTGGCGCAAGCGGCCTCGGCCGACGCCCGCACCGCGGGCGGGCGGCAGGGAATGATCCGGCCTATCCCGGGAGAGCCGGTGCTGGTGGCGCCCAGGAACGGCCTCACCGTCACCGCCGACCGCCCGGCCTTCTCCTGGATGCCCGTGGAGGGTGCCGCCTCGTACACGCTCCAGCTCCGGAAGGTGGACGGCGGGCGACCCATGCGCTTCGAGGTCGCGATGACCGAGTGGACCCTCCCGGCGGACCACGCGGCCCTGGAGACCGGCGCCACGTACGCCTGGACGGTGGCACCCCAGGGGGGCCGGCCTACCCGGGAGCAGCAGTTCCAGGTCATCGGCACGGCCGACAACGAGCTCCTCGCCAGCACGCTGGACGAGGTCCGCGCCATGGGGCTCGACCCCATGGTCGACGGCCTCTTCCTCACCGCGGTGATCTTCCGGGACCTGGGGCTCTTCTACGACGCCGACGTGGCCCTCAGGGACCTGGAGAAGGCCGGTGACATGAGTGCGGACCTCTACCTCCTGAAGGGCGAGATCCTCAACGTCCTCGGCCACGAGGAGGAGGCCCGCAAGGCCTTCGACAAGGCCGACGCGATGATGCGGTGAGCTCCGTGGCCGACACGGAGAAGGACCTCCGGGAGGAGCTGGAGCACGCGCGGGCCCAGCTCCAGGAGCTGAACAAGATCGGGATGGCGCTCATGAGCGAGCGCGACCCCCAGAAGCTCCTGGGCCTGATCCTGACCCAGGCCCGGCGGCTGAGCGAGTCCGACGCCGGCTCCCTCTACCTCGTGGAATCGGACAAGGACGGGACCGAGCGGCTGCACTTCCTGCGGTCGCAGAACGACACGCTGCCGCGCCTCCCGTCGCCCGACTTCACGCTCCCCTTGGACGAGTCGAGCATCGCGGGGCACGTCGCGCTGACCGGGAAGCCCCTGGTCCTGGCCGACGTCTACGAGATGCCCGCGGAGCTCCCCTTCTCGTTCAATCGCGCCGCCTTCGACGAGAAGTACGGGTACCGGGCGAAGTCCATGCTCGTGGTGCCCATGATGGATCACAAGGACCGGGTGGTGGGCGTGCT
>JBFYZE010000238.1:0-11207 GCA_041309665.1 Gemmatimonadales bacterium
CCCTCCCCGGCCATCTTCTGGCGGGCATAGAACCCTTCGATGGCCGGGCCGAGGCGGGGATCCACCCGGCGGGCGGTGATCGTCAGGGGCTCCAGCGGGATGGGAGTGGTGGGGAGGGCGACGTCCACCACCACCTCCTCCCCCGGCTCGATCCGGAACAGCTGGGAGGTCACCGTAAGGAAAGCGAGGTGGCTCGCCCGGATCCGGTACTCTCCCGACTGCCTCGCCAGGAGCTGAAAGGTGCCTTCCCGTCCCGTGATGGCCTCGGCCACGGTCCCGCCGTCGTCGGCGACGAGAGCCACCTGGGCCCCCTCGATGGCCCGTCCCGTCCCCACCTCCACCGTGCGTCCCCGCACGCTCTGGGCCGCGGCCGGCACCGCCAGCGGACCGGAAAGGAGGAGGAGGAGAGGGAGGAGGCAGGCCAGAGCCGCGAAGGGGAGCCTCCCGAGAGGCGCGGGACCCCGGCCGGGTCGACGCGGACCGGGGCGACCGCAGGAACGCCATTGCACGGCGCGGGCCGTAGTCCTACCGTGGATCATTCGCACAGGTCTCCCGGTCCGCCCCCCATCGAAGGGAATCGCCATGAACGTCCAAACCTGGAATCGCTTCCTCGAGAAGGTGTCCGAAAGCCCCGAGCTCTGCAGGGAGCTCGCCGAGCTCGCCCTCCGCCACGGCATCGACTTCAGCCAGGGCGAGCTCGCCGAGGACGAGCTCGGCAGGGTGAGCGGCGGGGCCGGGAGCGTCTCCGACCTGACTCAGATGCAGGCCCTCGCCCTGCAGGATACCATGCAGAAACAGCAGCAGGCCATCCAGATGATGAGCAACATCTCCAAGATGGTCCACGACAGTTCGAAGTCGATCATCTCGAATCTGAAGGGCTGAGGTGCCGGCGGCCGGGACGCCCGGGGGACCCGCGCCCCACCTCACCCCCCCGCCTGCGCCTCCGCCGCCACCCGCTCCACCTCCCGCCACACCCGGAGCAGGTTGCCGCCCCAGATCTTCCGGATCTCGTCGTCGGTGTAGCCGCGGCGTACCAGCTCCACCGTCACGTTCAAGGCTTCGCTGGCGTCGTTGAATCCCGGGATCCCGCCGCCGCCGTCGAAGTCGGTGCCCACCCCCACGTGGTCGATCCCGATGAGGTTCTTGATGTAGTCGATGTGGTCCACGAAGGTCCCGACGTCGGCGGGCGGCCACTGGGCGTCGATCTCGGCCATGCGGGCGTCGAAGGTGGGCTGCACCCCCGCCATGCGGGCGTTGTAGGCCTCCCGCTCCTCCGGGGTCATGGCCCTCAGGGCGGCCCGGTCGGCGAAGCCCAACTCCGTCCGCAGGGCCTGGATGGCCTCCCCCCGCTCCCGGGGATCCACCTGCAGATACCCCGCCAGCGCCACCACCTGGATCACCCCCCCGTTGGCCTTGAGGCCCTGCAGGAGCTCGTCGTTCAGGTTCCGGGGAACGTTGGCCAGGGCCCAGGCCCCGGAGTGGGAGGCGATGACGGGGGCCGCCGAAAGGGCGAACACGTCCCGGACCGTGTTGTCCGACACGTGGGAGAGGTCGATCATGATCCCCAGCCGGTTCATCTCCCGCACCACCTCCTCGCCGAAGGGCGAGAGCCCTCCCCACTCCTCCGCCGGCTCACCTCGGGGGGTCGAGGAGTCGGCGATGTCGTTGTTTCCCGAGTGGGTGAGGGTGATGTAGCGGGTCCCCAGGTCGAAATAGGTCTGGACCAGGGAAAGATCGTGGCCGATGGCGTATCCGTTCTCGATCCCGAGCCCGTAGACCCTCCTACCGGACGCCAGGATCGGCTCCACGTCGTCGGCCCGGTAGGCGATCCCCACCTTCTCGGGGCACATCTCCTCCGCCACCCGGTGGATCGCGGCGAACTTGTTCAGTGCCGCCTGCTTCACCGCTTCGTTCCCCTCAGGCGTCCGGGGTCCCTGCCCCACGTACACCGCCGGGAAGGTCATGTCCAGCCCCCCGGCCACCATCTTGGGGAGGTCCACCTTCATGTCGGTCCCGGCGCAGGGGTCGATCTCCGCCGTGCCCCAGTTGCCCAGGATGTCGTTGTGGGTGTCGATGGTGACGGCGGCATCGTGGATCGCCCGGGCATGGGCGAGGGTCTCCTCCTCGGTCATCGGGGCCGCGGAGCCGCCGGTCCCGCCACCGCAGGAGACCAGGAGGGGAAGGAGGAGCAACGAGGCCAGCAGGACCAGGGGGCGGACCGGAGACGGGCGGATCATGACGCTCTCCCGTGAACGTGGGTGGGTGCCCCGCAAGGGAGTCGGGAGGGCTCCCCCGGAGCCGAATGGACCATGGGAAGCTCGGGGGTGGGGGAGCGCGGCGCAACGGTCCTCCCCCGCCCCCACCGCCTCCCGACCGGCGATCCGGGCAACGGATCTTCCGTTTCCAGGACACCAAGGTAGGATGATAATGTTGACGTCCCGGTCCTCCCCCCCCTCACAAGGAACCCGATCCGTGAAGCGGCGCTCCCGACTCCTCCCCCGCCCCGCCTTGCCCTTCCTCGCCCTCCTCCCCCTGGCCTGCGGCGGCGAGGCGCCCGCCGGCCCCACCTTCAGCGTGCGGGACTCCGCCGGTGTCGTCATCGCCGAGAACCGCGGGGAGCTCGCTCCCGGGGCCGGGGGGTGGGCCGTTTCGCCTGAGCCCACCCTCTCGGTCGGCGCCGCCGCCGGCGACGAGGCCTATCTCCTCTTCAGGACGTGGGGGGCGGCCCGGCTTTCCGACGGGCGCATCGCCGTGGCGAACAACGGGTCCCCGGACCTCCGCGTCTTCGGCGCCACGGGCGAGCACCAGCGCACCTTCGGCGCGCGGGGTGAGGGACCGGGGGAGTTCGACAGCCCCGTGCTCGTGGGCGTGCTCCCCGGCGACACGCTCGTCGTGGTGGACCGCACCCTGCGCCGCCTCTACCTCTTCCACCCCGACGCCGGCTTCGTGCGCGGGGCCACCGCGGACCCCGCCATCGAGGGGTACCTCCTCACCGCGGGGATGTTCTCCTCGGGGTCGGTGGTGGTGTGGCGATCGGAGTGGGGGGTGGAGATGCCCAACGGGTTCTATCGCTTCCCCCGCCAGTACCGCTCCGTGACGCTGGACGGGCAGGTGGGGGCGGATCTGGGTTCGCTCCCGGGTGACGAGACCCTCATGAGAAGCCAGGCCGTGGAGGGCGGCTCCATGACGATGGGCGGCGGGAGCCCCTTCGGGAGGGTGGCGGCGGTGGCCGTTCGGGGGGACCGGTTCTTCTACGGTTCTCAGGACCGCTGGGAGATCCGGGTCCATGACCAGTCGGGAGCCCTGGTGCGCTTGATCCGGCGGGACAAGGCCCCTACCCCCGTGACGCAGGACCATGTGGCCGCGTTCATGGAGGAGGCGGCGGCGGGAGCCGAGGACGGCGGGCAGGGCCAGGAGTTCCGCCGGATGCTCAGGGAGGCTCCCATCCCGGAGCTCCACCCCGCCCACGGCTCGATCCATGCCGACGCCCTGGGTTGCCTCTGGGTGGAGGAGTACCGCCTTCCCGGGGACACGACGCGGGTGGCAACGGTGCTTGACCCCGAGGGCAGGATGACCGGATCGGTGGCTCTTCCCCCGGGCTTGGCGATCTTCGAGATCGGAGCCGACTACCTCCTGGGGCGCTGGGCGGACGAGCTGGGTGTGGAGTACCTGCGCCTGTACGCCCTCACCCGCCCGCCGGGGGATTGAGGAGCGGCCAGGCGCGCCCTCCCCGTTCGGCCGCCGGGGGGTTTCCGGGCGGGTGCGCGGCAGTATGTTTGCGCCGCCCGCCTGGCGGCACGCCGGGCGGGGCAGCCCGTCCCTCGAAACCGCGTCCCGGAACGAAGGGGAGCCCACCATGCAAGCCAAGCGGCCCACGATCCTGGTGGTGGACGACGATCCCCTCCAGATCGCCACGGTCACCAGCGCCCTGGAGCGCCAGGGCCGCTACCGCACCGTCACCGCCACCTCTTCCCTCAAGGGGCTGGAGCTGGCCCGCGCGGAAGCCCCCGACCTGGCGGTCTGCGACGTGGTCATGCCCGGAATGGACGGGATTGAGCTGACACGGATCCTCCACTTCGAATTCCCGACCATGCCCGTGATCATCCTCACCGGGCGGGAGGACCTGAAGACCTCCGACGCGGCCTACCAGGCCGGCGCCGTGGACTTCGCCGTCAAGCCGCTGGACCCGCTCCTCCTGCTCTCCCGCATCGAGCACGCGCTGCGCGACGCCCCGGTGCGGGAGATGGGGCGGGCCGCCACCCGCTCCCAGTTCACCGGCGAGGTGCTGGGCTACCACCCCCGCATCCTGGATCTGCGGGCGTTCATCGACAACGTGGCCTCGGTGCCGGGGGTGCCCGCCCTCCTGCTGGGGGAGTCGGGCACGGGAAAGAACCTGGTGGCGCGGGCCATCCACGCCACCGCCACCCGCCAGGACGACGCGCGCTTCGTGGAGGTGAACTGCGCCGCCCTTCCGGCCAACCTCCTGGAGGCCGAGCTCTTCGGGTACGAGAAGGGAGCGTTCACCGATGCCCGCCAGGCCAAGCAGGGGCTGGTGGAGGTGGCGGCGGGGGGAACGCTCTTCCTGGACGAGATCGGCGCGCTGCCCCTGGGGATGCAGGCCAAGCTCCTCACCTTCCTGGAGTCCCGCCGCTTCCGCCGGGTGGGCGGAACCACCGACCGCGGGGTGGACCTCAGGGTGCTGGCCGCCACCAACGTGGACCTTCCGGCGGAGGTGGCGGCGGGGCGCTTCCGGGAGGACCTCTACTACCGGCTGAACGTGGCCTATTTCGTCCTGCCTCCGCTGCGCGAGATCCGCTCCGACATCCCGGCGCTGGCGCGCCACTTCGTGGAGAAGGCCGCCGCCTACTTCCGCAAACCCGTACCGGAGATCGAGGCCGACAGCCTGCGCAGGCTCCAGGCCTACGACTGGCCGGGGAACGTGCGGGAGCTGCGCAACGTGGTGGAGCGGTCGCTGATCTTCTTCCGGGAAGGGCGGCTGACGCTGGACGTGCCGGCCGCGGCGGGGGGGGAGGCCGCGCCATCAGGGGAGGACGTCCCCGCCGCGGAGGACCGGGGGGCGGCCGGCTGCGGGGGACCGGGCGAAGCGGCGCCCGCGCAGGGCGGGCCCCCGCTCCCGGTTCCGGTGGGGCTGACGCTGGAGGAGATGGAGCGGCGCTACATCCAGGCCACCCTGGCGGCCACCGGCGGGCACGTGGGACGCGCCGCCGGGATGCTGGGCCTGACTCGCAAGGTCCTGTGGTCGCGGCGCAGGAAGCTGGGGCTGCTCGGCTGAGGAGGCCTTGCCCGGGACGCCGCGCGGGCCTTCCCCCCGGTCACGGCCGGGGCTCCACCGCGACGGAACCGCCCGGCTGTTCCGGTCCCTCGCCCTCCACCTCCTCGAGCCCCGTGACGATCCGGTTCCTCCCCGCGGCCTTTCCGGCGTACATCCGGCTGTCGGCCCGCGCGATGATCCCCTCGGGGGTGATGTCCTGCCGCTCCCACTCTTCGGACTCCGCGATCCCGCACGTGAAGGTCACCGCCGCCTCCCCGGAGGGGAAGCGCCAGCGCCGCCAGCGCAGGGCGCGGAGCGACCTCCCAAGGATCTTGCGGGCCGCGCGACGGTCGGTGTCCTGGCAGATGACAACGAATTCCTCCCCACCGTACCGCCCCGCCAGGTCGTAGGGGCGGATGTTCTCCTTCAGCGTTCGGGCCACCTCCCGAAGCACCTCGTCCCCGGCCAGGTGGCCATGGCGGTCGTTCACCTCCTTGAAGTGATCCAGGTCCAGGACGGCCACGGCGATCGCGCCCTTTCCGCGCCGGCACTTGTCCACCAGCATCCCCAGCTCCTCGAACAGGTGGCGCCGGTTGAGGAGCCCGGTGAGGTGGTCGTGGACGGAGACCTCCCGGATGCGCTCCTCGGCCAGCTTCGCCTCGGTGAGGTCCAGGTGGGCGCCGTACATGAGAAGGGGCTCGCCGCCCGGGCCCCGCGCCGCGACCCGCCCGTAGTCCTCCACCCACACCCAGGCCCCCGACTTGTGGCGCAGCCGGGTTTCCACCGAATAGCAGGGGATCGTCCCCCTCAGGTGCTCCTCCAGCCTCCTGCTCGCCGCCTCGAGGTCCTCGGGGTGGACCAGCCTTTTCCAGGTCTCCATCGTGGCCGGATGCAGCTCGTCCAGCGTGTAGCCCAGCATGCGCGCCCACGCTTCGTCCAGGACCACCTCCCCGGTGGAGACGTTCCACTCCCACAGGGCGGCATGCGTCGCTTCGAGAAGGACCTCCAGGCGTGCCTTCAGCCGGGCGAGGTCCGCGTGTTCGTTCGTCGTGGGCTCGTACATGGCCAACCCCCTGGGTCCTCCTCGGGACCCGGACCGAGAGCGGGTGCGGCCTCTCCACCGGGAGAGGTCCGCGTTCGTGCCCGGAAGAAGGGCAGGGAACGTGCCGGAGGGATGCCTGTTCCGTATGCTCTTGTAATTCATAGCGTTACGGAACGGGACCCTCAGAACGATCCCTTGACTGTTCCCGAATAGGAACAATGAATATTCCCTATTAGGAACAACTCCGCGTCTCCCGGCCCATGTTTTGTTCCGTTTCGGGAACAAAAGACCAGCCGCCGGGGGGCCGGCCCGGTCGTTTCCCGCAGGGAGCGGAGACGGTAGGTTGGGCGGCATGAAGACGCTCCCCGACGGGCGGCCCCGCCCCGACTTCCAGCTCTTCGCCAAGCCCGGCGGCGCTCTCTGCAACCTGGCGTGCCGCTACTGCTACTACCTGGACAAGGAGGCCCTCTACCCGGCGACGGGGCCCACGCGCATGGAGGAGGGGATGCTGGAGCGCTACATCGTCCAGCACCTGGAGGCGGCCGGGGGCGGGGAGGCGCGCTTCTCCTGGCACGGGGGGGAGCCCACTCTCCTGGGGGTGGACTACTTCCGCACCATCGTCGCCCTCCAGAAGCGGCATGCCCCGGCCGGTGCCCCGGTCTTCAACGCGCTGGTGACCAACGGGACGCTCCTGGACGAGGAGTGGGGACGGTTCCTCGCGGAAGAGAGCTTCGCGGTCGGGCTCAGCCTGGACGGCCCCGCCGACCTCCACGACGCCTACCGGGTGGGCAGGGGAGGCCGCCCCACCCATGACGCGGTCCTGCGGGGGTGGGAGCTGCTCGCCCGTCACCGCATCCCCACCGACATCCTGTGCGTGGTGCACGCCCACAACGTCCGCCACCCGCGCCGGGTCTACCGCTTCTTCAAGGAGATCGGCGCGACGTACGTGGGGTTCCTCCCGGTGGTGGAGCGCCGGGACGACTTCCCCCACGGCGTCAGCCCCCAGAGCGTCCCGGCCCGGGCGTTCGGATCCTTCCTCACCACCATCTTCGACGAGTGGGTGGGGAACGACGTCGGCCGCATCCTGGTGCAGACCTTCGACGAGGCCGCCCGCCCGGCCCGGGGGCTGGAGCATTCCCTGTGCGTGTTCCGGGAGACGTGCGGGGACGTCCCGGTGCTGGAGCACAACGGGGACGTCTACTCCTGCGACCACTTCGTGGACGAGGCGCACCGCCTGGGCAACATCGCCGAGACTCCCCTGGCGGCCCTGGTCGCCTCGGACGCGCAGCGCGCCTTCGGCAACGCCAAGCGGGACCGGCTCCCGCGCGTCTGCCGGGAGTGCCCGGTCCTGGACATGTGCCACGGGGGGTGCCCCAAGGACCGGTTCCTCCGGACGCCCGACGGGGAGGAAGGGCTCAACTACCTGTGTCGCGGCCTCAAGGGGTTCTTCACGCACGCCCGGCCCGTGTTCGAGCGGCTGGTCCCGCTCTGGCGCGCCGGGGCCTCGCCTGAGGAGATCATGCGGGCGGCGCGGGGGCGGGCGCACTCCTGACGGGAGGGGGCCGGGCCGCTCACTCCCGCCGCAGCGCCTCCACCGGGTCCACGCGCACGGCGCGGGCCGCGGGGACGAAGGAGGCCACGAAGCCGGTGGCCAGCATCAGCGCCGCCACCACCCCGTACACCCCCCAGTCCACGCGCTGATCGCCCGGGAACATGGCCCCCATGACCGGGGAGAGCGCCAGCGCCAACAGCACTCCACCCCCCAGCCCCGCCACCACCTGGATCATCCCGCCGCGCAGCGTAGACGCCAGGACGGTGCCCGCCTCGGCGCCCAGCGCCATGCGGATGCCGATCTCACGGGTGCGCCGGCGCACCGAAAAGGCCAGTACGCCGAAGAGCCCGACCGCCGCCAGGAGGAGCGCGGTGGAGCCGCAGATCATCAGAAGCGTGAGGAAGACCATCTCCGGGAGGATCTCGTCCTCGAGCGCCACCTCCAGGGTCCGGGGCTGGCTCACCGGCAGGTCCGGGTCCAGCTCGGCCACGGCGGCGCGCACCGCGGGCAGGAGCTCCATGGGATCCCCGGCCGCGTGCAGGAGAAGATGCATGCTCCGGCGCGGACGCTGCGCCAGCGGGAAGAGGATCCCCTCGGGCACCTCGGGTGCCGGGCCGTTCATGCGCAGGTCGCCCACCACCCCCACGACCGTCGCCCAGGGGGACTCGGAGTCCAGGGGTCCGGGCCGGACGCGCCGCCCCACCGGGCTCTCCCCCGGGAAGAAGCGCTGGGCGAAGCTCCGGTTCACCAGCGCCACCGCCTCCCCGCCGGCGCCGTCCCCGGCGTCGAAGAGCCTCCCCTCGATCGCCTCCACGCCCAGCGCGGCAAAGAGCTCCGGTGACGCGGACAGGATACGCGCTGAGGGGAGGTCGAGGTCGCGCTCGTAGCTTTCCCCCTCCAGCGCCAGGCGGGTGACGGCCATCGAGAGGCCGGGGAGATCGGAGGTGAGGGCCGCGGTCCGCGCGCCGGGGATCGCTTCCAGCCGGGAACCCAGCTCCCGGTAGAACCCGTCGAGCGCCTCCACCTGCGGGTAGGCGTCCGCCCGCAGCCCCACCACGGCCGTGAGGAGGCGGGCGCTCTCGAAGCCGGGGCTCCGGCGCGCGTAGTCCAGCGGGCCCAGCGCGATCATCCCCGAGGTGGCCAGGAGCCCGAAGGCGAGGGCGACCTCCGCCACCACCAGCCCGCGGCTCAGCCGCCCCATGCGCAGGGAGGAGCTTCCCCGGTCCCCGTCGCGCAGAAGCTCGCCCGCCCCCACCCGGGAGACCTGGAGGGCGGGGGCGATCCCGGCCAGCACCCCGGCCAGGAGCACCAGGATCCCCACGAAGGCCAGCACGGTGGGATCGATGCGACAGTCCATCCAGAAGAAGGGGAGGAGATGACCGAGCGAGCGCTGGAAGAGCTCTCCACCGCCCCAGGCGAGGAACGCCCCCAGAAGCCCCCCCAGCGCCGCGATCACGAGCGACTCGGCAAGGAGCTGGCCCATGATCCGTCCCCGCCCCGCCCCCAGGGCGGTGCGCACGGCCAGCTCCCGGGTACGTCCCGCGGCCCGGGCCAGAAGGAGGTTGGCCACCGTCGCGCAGGCGACGAGGAGGACAAAGGAAGCGATGAGCACCAGGGTGTTCATGATCAGGACGTCTTGCCGCCCCACGTGGTACTCCATGTACGGTCCCACCCGCGACGCAAACCCCTCGAACGCGGCAGGGTTTGCGTTTATGCTGCGCTCGGCCAGGATACGGAACTCGGCGCGCGCCTCCTCCGGCGACACCCCCTCCCGGAGCCGGCCGAAGGCCAGGTAGGAACGACTCCCCTCGCCCGGCCCCTCCCCCGCCCCGTCCACGCGGAGCGGCGTCCAGACGTCCTCCAGCTCGGGGAAGCGGAACCCCTCCCCCATCACCCCCACCACCGTCCGCTCCATTCCGTTCACGCGTAGCGTCCGGCCCAGCACGCCCGCGTCGGCGCCGAAGCGCCGGCTCCACAGACCGTGGCCCAGGATCACCACGCCCGGGCTCCCGGCCGCCGCATCCTGGGGAAGGAAGCCGCGGCCCAGCGCCGGGGTGACCCCCAGGGTGGCGAAGGCCTCGGGGGTGACCTCGGCGCCGCTCACGCGCTCGGGCGGACCCTCCGTCCCCGCCAGGTCCGCGCTCATCGTGCGGGCGGCGGAGAGCGCCTCCAGGGTGGACTGCTGTTCCCGCCACTCGGCCAGCTCGGAAGCCGTGACCTCCACCGGCTCCTCCGGGTCCTCGGCGCGGACCCACCCCACGTAGAGCAGGCGATCGATGGCCGGGTAGGGAGGCTCGCGCAGCAGACCGTGGGAGACGCTGAACATGGTGGCGGTGGCGCCGATGCCGAGCCCCATGGCCAGCACCGCGAAGAGCGCCAGCCCGGGGCTGCGGGCCAGGATGCGCGCCCCCTCGCCGATCCCCCGCTCCACGCTCTCCAGGAGGCCGGGGCCGCGCCCCCTCCCCTGCCCCGTTCCGCCCGGGTCACGCCGTCGACCCAGGGCGCCCCGGCTCCGCAGAGCGCGAAGGGCGCCGTAGCGCAGAGCGAGCTTCAGCGATTCCCTCAGGTACCATCCCCGGAGGGACCTCCGGGGGGCGGAGTCATGGAGCGCCCGCAGCTCCTGGTCCAGGTCGCCCCTGATGCTCTCCCCCACCACCCCCGGCGGGAGGGTCCGCTTCAGGATCCACGCCCCCAGGCGGGAAGCGCCGGAAACACCCGGCCCGCCGTTCCGGCCCGCGCCACCCCCACCCCCACCCCCACCCCCACTCCCGGCCCCCCGGCCGCCGGCGCTCACGACTCCTCCAGGACTTCGTCCAGGCCGCGCCAGAGGGCCAGGAGCGCGCGGCGCGAAACCCTCAGCGCCGCCAGCCCCGCCGGCGTCACCCGGAACCGGCGCAGGGGAGCGGTCCGGGCCGGGTCGGCGGGCGTCGCCTCCTCCCACGCCAGATACCCCTTCCTCTCCATCCGGTCGAGGGTGGTGTAGAAGGCCCCGCGGGACACGGACCGGCCGGCGCTGCGCTCGATCTCGCCCCGGACCTCCAGGCCGAAGGCCGTCTCCCCCTGCTGGAGGATGGCCAGGAGAACCAACTGCTCGAACTCGCCCAGGGGGGAGGTGGTCATGATATCCGGTGGTTGAGGGACCATGGACTACCCCGACTACATTGTAGTCTACGGCCCCACCACCGGCGGGGTTTCAGGCCCGGGGGGGAGGGCCCCTCAGCCTCCCAGATGCCTCCGGAAGAAGTCCACCGTGCGGCTCCAGGCCAGCTCCGCCGCTTCCTTGTGGTAGCGCGCCTCGTTGGTGTCGTTGTTGAAGGCGTGGTTCGCCCCCTCGTACACGT
>JBFYZE010000239.1:0-4273 GCA_041309665.1 Gemmatimonadales bacterium
TGTTCACGGGACGGAGGATGTTCCGCCACTAGCAGGTCGCGGTGGGGAGGCCTCAGGGTGCGGCAGGCTGTCCCTCGTCCAACAGTCGAGAGACCGCAGCGTTCATGGCCGGGGAGGCGAAGTAGCCCACCACCCGGTGGCGCACCCGCCCCCGGCGGTCGAGGACGAACGTGGTGGGGATCCCCTGGATCCCGCCGAAGGCGCGCTGGTGCTCCGCCGTCGCCTTCCCCACGGGGTAGGTGATCCCGCGCTCCCGGAGGAATGAGAGCACCCCCGCGTCCCCGCCCACGTCGGTGGAGAAGCCGAGCACGACCACGCCGTCCGCGCCGCGGCGCTCGTGGAGCTTCTGCAGCGAGGGCATCTCGAGGCGGCAGGGCGGGCACCAGGTGGCCCAGAAGTTCACCACCACCACGCGCCCCGCCAGGCCCGCGGAGCGCACGGTGTCGCCGGAGAGGGTGACCAGCTCGTACTCGGGTGCCTCGTCCGGGTCGGCGTCCACGCCCAGGAGGGCGCCGAGCTGGGGCCCGAGGCGCACCGCGACGAACATCAGGAGCCCGGCGGTGACCACCCGCTCCAGCCACACCAGGGCGGTCTTCCAGGGGGGGCGGGGGGGATGCGCCGCCGAGTCGGGTACGGGGGAGCCGGCCATGGTCACCTTTCAACCCCGCGCTCGCGGTGCGGATCCGCCACGGAGTCACCCTCCCACGGGCTACTTCCGCGCCGCCGCCTCCGCCGCCACCTCGGCGAGCCGGTCGGCGAGCTTCTCCAGTCCGGGCCGGCGCCGCTCCTTGTCGCCGAAGATGGTGCCGAAGATGGCGGTGGGCAGTCCGACGGCCAACCCGAGGATCATCCCGACCTCACCGATCCCCGTGACGGCCCCCAGCCCCAGCCCCAGGAGGGCTCCGCCCACCATCCCAGCGGGGATGAGGACCCGCCTCCAACCGAAGGGACCATACTCCTCGTGGACCACCACCTGGGTCGCGCCGTCCTTCGCCCGGACGGTGACGACGATACGGCGGGAGTCCTCGCTCTGGCTGGCGGGACTCCACGTGAGCGATCCCGCCAGCACCGAGGCGTGCCCCTCGATCCCCACCGCGGCCTGGATCTCCTCGGCCATGTCCGCGAACACCGAGTCGGGGACCTCGCCTTCGATGACGCGGGAGAACACGAGGTGATCGAACTTCATTTCGAAGGGTGAGAGGCCCGGCGGACCCGGTTTCCAGCGCGCGAGCCCGGTGCCGCCCTGCGGCAGGGGGGCGAGGGCGTGGGACGGGTGCACCGCCAGCTCCCGGGCCGCCTGCCGGACGTGCTCGGGCGGGATGCCGACCTGGGCTGCCACCTGCTCCACGGCGCCGATGGTGAGCGACCCGGCCTCGAGAGGCTCCTGGGCCTGGATCTCGGCGGCCCGGTCCAGGAGGCGCCGGACCTGCTCCTCGGAGAGGGCGGGCGTGCGCTCGGAGGCGGCGACGAGGGCGGCCACCATCTCCCCTGCGGTGGCGAATCGCTCCTGGGGCTTCAGGGCGAGGGCGCGGGCCAGGACCTGCTCGACCCTGCCGGGGAGCTCGTCCAGGCGGGCCCGGTGCTCGGCGGGCACGTCGCTCAGCCGACCCAGGCGCACGTCTTCGGGCATGGGCCACGACGCGGGCGTGCCGCCCGTGAGCATCTCGTAGACCACGCATCCCAGGCTGAACACGTCGGTGCGCGCATCCACCGTCCCAGAGCCGATGGCCTGCTCGGGGCTCATATAGCCCAGCGTTCCCAGGGCCACCCCGGTGCGCGTCCTGTGGTCGCGGGGTGCGAGGCTCACCGCCCTGGCGACGCCGAAGTCGGCCACCACGGCGATCCCCGCATTGAAGAGGATGTTCTCGGGCTTGATGTCGCGGTGGACGACGCCCTGGGCGTGGGCGTGGTCGAGGGCCGAGGCGACCTCGCGGGCGATGCGGAGGAGCGCCTCCATGGGGATCCGCTGGCCCCCGGGCAGAAGGCGCCGGAGCGAGCCCCCCGCGACGTACGGCATCACGTAGTAGAGGAGCCCCTGGTCCTCCCCCGAGTCCAGGAGGGGCAGGATGTGGGGGTGGTTGAGGGCCGCCGTGATCTGGATCTCGCGCAGGAACCGCTCAGCGCCGACGGCGGCGGTGATGTCCCCGCGGAAGACCTTGAGCGCGACCGAGCGCCCGTGCTTCTCGTCGGTGGCGAGGTACACGGTGGCCATGCCACCGCGGCCGAGCTCGCGCTCCACGACGTATCGGGAGGCCAGCGCAGCCTTGGGATCATGCTGGGGATCGGCCATGACGGGCCCCCGTCCGAAGGGGGAGGGCCGGGGATGCCGTCCCTCCGCACAGCCACATTCCTGGGGCCGCCCCAGCGGCGCAAGAGAGGAGCCCTGGCGCGCCCGGAAACGGGGAGGGACCCCGGACCCGACCCGCAGGATTGGTTGGCCGGCGCGGCGCTGGTATAATCGGCCTTCCAGGAGTGTGCACAACCCGGGCCGACCGCTCGCCCGGGTCCGCTCCACCGTCTTCCTGACACCTCGGACATGAGCCTCCTCCACCGCTTCCGCCACCCGGGGTACTCGCAATCCAAGCGCCGTGCCCTCCTTGCCGCCGCCCGGGAGCGGGTGAGCCCGGCGATCCGCGACCTGGACACGGAGTTCTGCTTCAACATCGAGGTGGGCGGGGATCTCCCGGCGCAGGCCGAGCGGGTCCTCGACTGGCTCCTGGCGGAGACCTTCGAGCCGGGGGGATTCGGGAGCCGGTCGTTCCTCGGGGGCGATGGCCCGGTGCTCGAGGTGGGGCCGCGCATGAGCTTCACCACCGCCTGGTCCACCAACGCCGTCTCCGTCTGCCACGCCTGCGGCCTCAACGCCGTCCGGCGGATCGAGCGCTCCCGCCGCTTCCGTCTCGACGTGGATGGGAGGCTCTCCGAGGAGCAGGTGGACGCCTTCCTCCATCTGGTGCACGACCGGATGACCGAGTGCCGCTACCCGGGGCCATTGGAGAGCTTCGCCACCGGCGTGCGCCCCGAGCCCGTCTTCACCACCCCCGTGCTCGAGGAGGGGAGGGGAGCGCTGGAACGCATCAACCGCGAGATGGGGCTGGCCTTCGACGACTGGGACCTGGACTACTACACGGCGCTCTTCCGCGACAAGGTGGGCCGGGACCCCACCAACGTGGAGCTGTTCGACATCGCCCAGTCCAACTCCGAGCATTCCCGCCACTGGTTCTTCAGGGGACGCCTGGTGGTGGACGGCGAGGAGAAGCCCGGACACCTCCTCTCGCTGGTGAAGGGGACGCTGGACGCCAACCCGGCCAACAGCGTCGTCGCCTTCCGGGACAACTCCAGCGCCATCCGCGGCTATCCCATCCGGACCCTGGTGCCGCCCCACCCCGACGCTCCGGGCGCGCTCCGCCTCGAGGACGCCGAGTACCACGTCCTCTTCACCGCCGAGACGCACAACTTCCCCTCGGGCGTGGCTCCGTTCCCCGGCGCCGAGACCGGCACCGGAGGCCGGATCCGCGACGGGCACGCCACCGGGCGCGGAAGCCTGGTGGTGGCGGGGACCGCCGCCTACTGCGTGGGCAACCTGCGCATCCCCGGGTACGAGCAGCCCTGGGAGGATGCGGGCTTCCTCTACCCCCCGAACCTGGCGTCGCCCCTGGAGATCGAACTCCACGCCTCCGACGGCGCCTCGGACTACGGCAACAAGTTCGGCGAGCCCATGATCCAGGGGTACACCCGCGCCTTCGGCCTCCGCCTCCCCGGCGGTGAGCGGCGCGAGTGGATCAAGCCCATCATGTTCACCGGCGGGATCGGCCAGTTGGACGCGCGCCACGTGGAGAAGGGGGAGCCGCAGCCGGGCATGCTGGTCGTGAAGCTCGGTGGGCCTGCCTACCGCATCGGCGTGGGCGGCGGGGCGGCCTCCAGCATGGTGCAGGGAGAGAACGTCGCCGAGCTGGATTTCAACGCGGTGCAGCGCGGCGACGCCGAGATGGAGCAGAAAGTGAACCGGGCCATCCGCGCCTGCGTGGAGCTGGGAGACGCCAACCCCATCGTCAGCATCCACGACCAGGGGGCCGGCGGCAACTGCAACGTGCTCAAGGAGATCGTGAACCCGTCGGGCGCGCAGCTGGAGGTGCGCGAGATCCCGGTGGGCGACGACACCCTGTCCGTGCTGGAGATCTGGGGCGCCGAGTACCAGGAGAACGACGCCCTGCTGGTGCGGCCCGAGCACGAGGAGCTCTTCCGCACGATCTGCGAGCGCGAGCGCGCGCCC
>JBFYZE010000240.1:0-3296 GCA_041309665.1 Gemmatimonadales bacterium
CCGGCACCCTCCCTGGAGGGTGCCGGCCCGCAGCGCTCGTGTGGAGCCCCTTGCCTGGTGCGGGGCGCCCGCCGACGATGAGGGTCCCACATCCGCGTGCCGGACACTCCGGCGCCCCCACCAGGTGAGCACCATGCACCCCACTCTGCACCGCCTCGCCGTCGTGTCGGCCATCGCGTCGCTCTTCGCCCTCCCGGCCGCTGCACAGCAGCGCGGCCGCGCGAGCGCAGCGGCTGCCGACGCGCTCTCCGACTCGGCGCTGGTCTCCACCCTCCGCTTCCGGTCCATCGGGCCCGCGGTCTTCAGCGGCCGCATCGAGGACATCGCCGTCGCGTCCTCCGCAGGCACCCGGGGAGGGTCGCTGGGCACCGTCGCCTACATAGGCTCGGCGAGCGGCGGCGTCTGGAAGACCACGAACGGGGGGATGAGCTGGACACCGGTCTTCGACGACGCCGGCCCGTCCTCCATCGGCGCCGTGGCCGTGGCGCCCTCCGACTCCGACGTCGTCTGGGTGGGCACGGGCGAGGACAACAACCTGCGCTCCGTCTCGTACGGCGACGGGGTCTACAAGTCCACCGACGGCGGCAAGACGTGGGAGCACATGGGGCTCCGCACCTCGCAGCACGTGGGGCGCATCCGTGTGCACCCGGAGAATCCCGACGTGGTGTGGGTGGCCGCGGTGGGGCCGCTCTGGGCCGCGGGAGGCGAGCGGGGCGTCTTCAAGACGACGGACGGCGGGAGGACGTGGCGGAACGTCCTGGACGCGGACCAGCACACCGGTGCCGCGGACCTGGTCCTGGACCCGTCCGACCCCGACGTGATGTACGCCGCCACCCACCAGCGGGAGCGGAGGGCGTACAACTTCGTCGGCGGGGGCCCGGGGAGCGGGATCTGGAAGTCCACGGACGGCGGCGAGACTTGGAACAAGCTCTCGAAGGGGCTCCCCACGTCCGACATGGGGCGCATCGGGCTGGACGTGGCGCGCTCGCGGCCGTCCACCGTGTACGCGGTGACGGAGGGCTCGGAGCAGGGGGTGTATCGCTCCGACGACGGCGGCGCCACCTGGCGCAAGGCCAGCGACATCGCCTCGATCCCGTGGTTCTTCGGCGAGATCCGCGTGGACCCGACGGACGCGGAGACGGTCTACCACCTGGGCGTGCAGCTCCAGGTGTCCCACGACGGGGGTGAGACCTGGCAGGTCGCCGCGCGCGGCGTCCACGCCGACCAACACGCGATCTGGATCAACCCCGAGAATCCCGCCCACATCATCCTCGGCAACGACGGCGGGCTGTACGTATCCCGCGACCGGGGCGAGTCGTGGGACTTCTCGGTGGACCTCCCGCTGGCCCAGTTCTACGCCGTGGGCCTGGACATGGCCGAGCCCTTCTTCGGCATCGCCGGGGGGCTCCAGGACAACAGCACCTGGGGCGGCCCGAGCCGGACGCGCTCCAGCGAGGGGATCTTCAACGCCGACTGGTACCGGATGGCCGGCGGCGACGGGTTCTATGTCGCCATCGACCCCACCGACCCGGACATCGCGTACGTGGAGTCCCAGGAGGGCGTCCTCCTGCGCTACGACCGGCGCACCGGGGACCGGAAGGGGATCCAGCCCCAGGCGCCGGAGGGCGAGCGCCCCTACCGCTTCAATTGGAGCGCGCCCATCAAGATCTCGCCTTGGGACCACAACACGGTGTACTTCGCGGGGAACTTCCTGTTCAAGAGCACGGACCGGGGCGACAGCTGGACGCGCCTGGGCGAGGACCTGACCCGGGACATCGACGAGGATTCCCTGCCTCTCATGGGGAGAGTCCAGGAGCGAGGGGCGGTGTCGCTCCACGAGGGCGTGGCCGACTTCGGCACCATCTCCGACATCGACGTCTCGCCGCTCCAGCGCGGGCTCCTCGTCACCGGGTCCGACGACGGCGTCGTGGCCATCTCCGCCGACGACGGGCAGAGCTGGAGCAGGCAGACGCGCTTTCCCGGGGTTCCGGACACGGCGTACGTGAGCAAGGTGCGCTTCTCCCGCCACGACCCTGCGGTGATCTACGCCACCTTCGACAACCACCGCTCCAACGACTTCAAGCCCTACGTGGTCCGGAGCGCCGACGGCGGGAAGAGCTGGACGAGCATTTCGGCGAACCTCCCGCTCTTCGGGAACGTGAACGCCTTCGCCGAGCACCATGCCAACCCCAGCCTCCTGTTCGTGGGGACGGAGATCGGCGTCTACGTGTCCACCGACACAGGCGGGGGCTGGACCCGTGTGCGCGGGGGGATCCCCAACGTCCTCGTCCACGACCTGGCCATCCACCCTCGGGACAACGCCCTGGTCGTGGCCACCCACGGGCGCGGGTTCTACATCCTCGACGACCTGGGACCGCTGGAGCATCTGGCCGGGGCGAAGGCGGCGGAGGGCGCGTTCCTGGTGCCCGTGAAGTCGGATTGGCTCATCGCCCCGGACGCCTCGCCCACCAGCGGCACGCACGCCACGCGGAACTACGCCGGCGCCAACCCGCCCGTGGGGACCACCGTGTCCTACCTTCTGAAGGCCTCAGCGCCGGACCTGAAGCTCCAGATCCTGGCGCCGGGCGGCGATGTGGTGCGCACGCTGGACGCGCCCACCACCGCCGGGCTGCATCACGTGCTCTGGGACTTCCGCACGGACGCGCCGTACTCGGGACCGATCCAGGCGCAGACGCAGCAGCAGGGGTCGGGAGGGTTCGGGGGCGCGAGCAACGCCGGTGCGCCGGTGGTGCCGGGCACGTACACGGCCCGCCTGTCGGTGGGCGGCGCGACGCAGGAGCGCCCGTTCCAGGTGAAGAAGGATCCGCTCTGGCGGCTCGCCGACGCCCAGCTCGCCGAGCTACGCGACTTCCGCATGCGGCAGCTCGCCCTCAACGCCAGGCTCACCATGGCCATCCGCCAGTCCGACGACCTCCGCACCCAGGTGACGCAGGCCAAGGCCGCCCTGGAGAAGGTGGAGGCGCCCGCCGCCCTGAAGGAGACCCTCGGCGCCATCGAGCGCGACCTCGCCGACGTGCGCGCCAAGCTGGGCGCGGGCACCGGCACCGGCGGCGGCGGTGGGCCGGCGGCCAATGCCGTCCCGGTCCCGCCGCGCACCGTCCGCCAGCTCCTCTCCATCGCCGCGGGGGCCAACCGGGCCAACGCCATGCCCACGCAGCAGGAGAGGGACGCCTTGGCGCTGGCGCCGTCGCGCCTGGACCCGGAGGTGGCGCGCCTCAACGCCCTGGTCTCGGAGCGAATGCCGGCGCTCCTGGAGGCGCTGGACGCGGCGGGCG
>JBFYZE010000241.1:0-4758 GCA_041309665.1 Gemmatimonadales bacterium
TCGTGGGGTTCTTCCTCCCGGAAGGGTCCGGCGAGCTCCGGCGCGAGGCGTGGGTGGTGGCCCGGGCGCTGGAGCACCTCACCCAGCTGCAGCTGGAGGAGGCGTGGCGCTCCTGTGTCGCTTCCACGCCCCCGGGCACGCGCAGGCCCTTCTTCCCGGAGATCGCGGACCGCGGCGCCAAGGAAGGCTGACGCCCGGGACTTAACGAGCGGCCCCGCTGGACCGTCTACGGTCCATGCAGGGTAGACCGAGACTTCGGTGCCCGCTGGCTGCGGGACTACGAGCAGGTCGGGTACTCCTCAACAGGGTGTGGCAGGCCGGTGTCCTTGAGTCGGTCCCAAGAGCCGAACGACGGCGAGCTGGTACTGAGGGCGAGGCGCGGCGACGAGCGCGCCTTCGGACTCCTCGTCGAGCGGTACCGGCGGGCCTCGTACGCGGTGGCGTACTCGGTCACGGGACGCCAGGAGGACGCGGAGGATGCGGCCCAGGAGTCGTTCCTGGTCGCCCTCCAACGCCTGGAGGAATGCAGGAGCCCGGAGCGTTTTGCGGGTTGGCTGATGACCATCGTGCGGAACCGCTCCAGGAACCTCGTCCGCAGGGAGAGCCTGCGGGAGACGGATCAGGTGCCGCTCTCGGCCAGCAGCCGCTCGCCGACCCCGGACCGGGACGCGGAGCGCTCGGAGCTCCAGGCGGCGCTACGGGACGCGCTGGGCGCTCTCCCGGACGTGCAGAGGGAGATCGTGCTCCTCCATGACCTGGAGGGGTGGAAGCACAGGGAAATCGCCGACCGACTGAGTCTGCCCTCGGGCACCGTCCGTTCGCACCTGCACTTCGCGCGCAGGGCGCTCCGGGAAGCGCTGAGTGGCCAGGAGACGGTTGAAGAGAGGAGGAGGAGCTCACCATGAGCAGGAAATGGATGACCCCCGGGGGTATGGACGACGAGGAGGCCCGCGACGTGGGGCTCGCCTCGGCCCTCGGATTCCTGGACCCGGCCTCGCGGGATCCCGGCTTCTGGATGCGATTCCAGGCCCGGGTGCTGCAGGGGGCGGCGCCGGAGCTGGCCCGCCGCCGCCTCATGGCGGATCTGACGGTGGGCGACGTGCTCACCGGTTGGGCCCGGGCCCTGGTGCCCACCGCCGTGCTCGCTGCCGCCGTGGCCGCGCTGGTCCTCATCCGACTGGCGCCCGCGCCGCAGCCGGCCACGGTGGAGGACCTCCTCACCGCCGGGATCGAGACCAGGACCATCCCGGAAGCCCTGCATGAGAGCGAGGTCGCGGCGTCCGTGGCCTTCGCCGCCGAGAGGTTCTGATGGACAGGCTCCTGCGCACCCGGCTCGTCACCGTTGTGGTGCTCGCGCTGGTCTTCGGAGCCGGGATCCTCCTCGGCTTCGCCGCCGACCGCTCGCTGGTGGCGACACCCGCGGGAGTGGAGGCTCGTACGGAGGACGAGGAGGAGCCGACGGAGCGCCGGCGCGCGATGTACGAGCAGGTCGACCCGACGGAAGCCCAGAAGATGGTGATCGACTCCATCGTACAGGAATATCGGACGGCGATGCGCGCGCTCCACGCCGAGTTCAACGCCGCCTACGACCCCCGCTATCAGGCTCTGCTCCGGGAAACGCGCGCCGCGATCAAGGGCGTGCTCACCCCGCAGCAGGCCCACGCATACGACTCCCTCATCGCCGAGCGCGACTCGCTGGCGGCGGAGCGTGACCGCCAGCGGGACGGGCGCAGTTCCGGGGAGGAAAGGGAATAGACCATGACGCACCGCACGCGGATCATCCGGGCCGGCTGGCCCGGGCTCGCACTGCCCCTGGCTCTGCTGGGTTTCCCGGGGCCGGCGCAGGGCCAGCTCACGGTGACCCTGGAGGAGGCGCTGCAGCGGGCGCTGGTGCGGAGCCCCACCATGGTCCAGCAGGAGCAGGCCGTGGAGAGCGCCGCCTGGACCCAGCGGCAGGCCTGGGGTGCCTTCCTCCCCAGCCTGAGCGCGAGCTCCGGGGGCTCCCTGCGCAGCACGCAGCGCTTCGATCAGGCCACCGACCGCATCGTCGAGGGGAGCTCGGACTCCTACAGCGCGGGGCTGTCGTCGTCGATCACGCTGTTCGACGGCGGCCGCATGTTCGCCAACCTGTCCGGGGCCCGGGCCGACTACCGGGCCGCCGAGGCGCGCCGGGACAACCAGCTCGCGCAGGTCTCGCTCCAGACCAAGAACCTCTTCTTCGCGGCGCTCCGCCAGGCCGACCTCCTCGCCGTGGCCCAGGACCGCGTCCGGCAGGCGGAGGAGAGCCTGGCCATGGTGCGGACCCAGACCCGGGTGGGGACGGCCACCTCCAGCGACTCCCTCCGGGCGCGGCTCGAGTTGATCAACGCCCGGCAGTCCGCGCTCCAGACCGAGAACAGCACGAGGGCGGCCCGCTATGCCCTCGGGCGTCAGATCGGCGAGTCCACCGTGGTGGTTCCGGTGCGCCCCGAGGGCCTCGAGCCGACGCCGCTCCCGCTCTCCGACGAGGAGATCCTGCAGCTGGCCGAGGCCCAGTCTCCATCGGTGATCGCCGCGGAGGAGGCGACGCGCTCGGCGGCCTACGACGTGCGCGACGCCAAGGGGCAGTACATCCCCTCGTTCCGCCTGTCGTCGGGATACAACTGGGCCAACCAGGACCCGTCGCTCTCGGGAGGTACCACGAGCTGGAGTTTCAACCTCTCCATGAGCCTTCCCATCTTCAACGGCTTCAGCCGGGAAGGCACGCTGGAGCGCGCCCAGTTCACGCAGCGATTGGCCCGCCTGCAGGAGGACGACGCCCGCCTTGCCGCCCGGCAGCAAGCCGACGGGGCGCTCCAGGACGTGCGCACCGCCGAGCAGGCCATCGCCATCGCCGAGGAGGCGCTGGACGTGGCGGAGGAGGACCTGCGCGTGATCCGCGAGCGGTACCGCGTGGGCGTGGCCACGGTCCTGGAGCTGGTCAGCAGTCAGATCGCGGTGGTGCAGGCCGGCGCGACCGCCGTCACGGCGCGCTACGACTACGTACTGGCCCGGGCGCAGCTCGAGGCCGTTCTGGGGAGGGGACTGTGACGAACGGTGTGGTGATCAAGACGGAAGGCCTCAAGAAGTACTACGAGCTCGGGGCCGAGACCGTGCGCGCGGTGCGCGGCGTGGACCTCGAGATCCGCAGCGGCGAGTTCGTGGCCATGATGGGCCCGTCCGGGAGCGGCAAGTCCACGTTCATGAACCTGATCGGATGCCTGGACACGCCCACGGACGGCAAGTACTGGCTCAACGGTCAGCTTGTGAGCGACCTGTCCGACGACGAGCTGGCCCGGGTGCGCAACCGCGCCATCGGCTTCGTCTTCCAGACCTTCAACCTCCTGCCCCGGGCCACCGCGCTGCACAACGTGGAGCTCCCCCTCATCTATGCGGGCATGGGGGCCAAGGAGCGCCGGAAGCGGGCCGCGGAGAAGCTCGATCTCGTGGGGCTGGGGGACCGCAAGGACCACCGTCCCCCAGAGATGTCCGGCGGGCAGCGCCAGCGCGTGGCCATGGCCCGGGCGCTCGTGAACGAGCCAGCCCTCCTGCTTGCCGACGAGCCCACGGGGAACCTGGACTCGGTCACGGCCCACGAGATCATGGACCAGCTGGCGGAGCTGAACCGCCAGGGTCAGACCATCCTCCTCGTGACGCACGAGCACGACATCGCCGACTTCGCCACGCGGCAGGTGCACCTGAAGGACGGCCTCGTCGAGTCCGACTTCCTGAACAGCCACGCGGAGAAGCGCGCATGAACACCAAGATCACGAGATGGGGGGGCGCCGCTCTCGCCGTCCTCGCCTTCACCGCATGCAAGGACAGCCAGGCGGCCGACACTCCCCGGCTCGCCACCGCCGAGGTCACGCGGGGCGACCTGATCATCCGCGCCGAGGCCACCGGGACGGTGGAACCGGTCCGGTCGGTGGAGGTGAAGTCCAAGGCGTCGGGCGAGATCCTGAAGCTCCACGTGGACGTGGGCGACGTGGTGGAGCCCGGAGCGCTCCTGGTGGAGGTGGATCCCCGGGACGTGCGCAACAGGTTCGACCAGGCCCAGGCCGACCTGGAGGTGGCCAAGGCGCGCACCGAGATCAGCAAGGCCCAGCTCGATCGCTCCCAGGAGCTCCTCACCGCCGGCGTCATCGCCGAGCAGGAGCACGAGTCCAAGCGCCTCGAGTACGCCAACGCCGTGGCGAACCAGGTGAAGGCGGAGACGAACTTCGAGCTGGCCGAGCTGCAGCTGAGCGACGTGACCATCAGGGCGCCCATGCGGGGCACCATCATCCAGAAGAGCGTGGAGGAGGGGCAGGTCATCCAGTCGGCCTCGGGGAACGTCTCCGGGGGGACGACCCTCTTCGTCATGGCCAACCTGGACGAGATGCAGGTGCGCACGCTCGTGGACGAGACGGACATGGGGGACATCCGCGCCGGCCTCTCGACCATCGTGACGGTGGAGGCCTTTCCCGACCGCACCTTCCGGGGCGACGTGCAGAAGATCGAGCCCCAGGCCACCGTCCAGCAGAACGTGACCATGTTCCCGGTGATCGTGACCCTGGACAACCGGGCCGGGCTCCTGAAGCCCGGGATGAACGCCGAGGTGGAGATCCTGGTGGACCAGGCCACCGACGTCCTCCTGGTGCCCAACAGCGCCATCGTGCGGCCCGCCGATGTCGGGCCCGCCGCGCTCGCCCTGGGACTGGACGTGGAGTCCATGGACCTGACCGAGTTCATGAGGGCGGG
>JBFYZE010000242.1:0-4854 GCA_041309665.1 Gemmatimonadales bacterium
GAGCGCGACGTGGTGGACCTGCACAAGCTGGGCGAGCTGGGCCTCCCGTTCTGGGTGGCGGGGGGAGCCGGGAGCCCCGAGCGCGTGGAGGAGGCGCGGGCCCAGGGGGCCGCCGGGGTCCAGGTGGGTACGCTCTTCGCATACGCCGACGAGTCGGGGCTCCGCTCGGCCCTGAAGGCTCGCGTCATCCAGCTGGCGCTGGCGGGGACGGTGGACGTCTTCACGGACGACAGGGCGTCGCCCACCGGCTTCCCGTTCAAGGTGGTGACGCTGGGCGACAGCATGTCCGAGGCGGCGGTCTACGAGCGCAGGGAGCGCGTGTGCGACCTGGGATACCTGCGCACGCCGTACCGCCGCGAGGACGGCAGGATCCGGTTCCGTTGCGCCTCCGAGCCCGTGGACACGTACCTGAAGAAGGGCGGCGCGCTGGAGGACACGGTCGGGCGGAAGTGCCTGTGCAACTCCCTCATGGCCAACCTGGGGCTGGGGCAGGTGCGGGAAGGCGAGGCCGGGGAGGAGCTTCCCCTCCTCACCAGCGGCGACGACCTGGTGAACCTGGGCCGCTTCCTTCGGGGCCGGACCAGCTACACCGCCGCCGACGTCATAGACTACCTCCTGGCGACGCCCGCGGGGGCCGCGGCCGCACCTCTCTCGCCCCGCGCGGAAGCGCCCGAGCCAATCCCCTAGCGACATTCGAGCCGCCGTGCGACACGACGCCATCGCGGTCATCGACTTCGGTGGGCAGTACGCCCACCTCATCGCCACCAAGATCCGCCGGCGCGGCGTCCTGGCCGAGATCCGCCAGCCCGAGGACCCCATCGAGGCGTTCCGGCCCTACAAGGGGGTCATCATCTCCGGGAGCCCGAGCCTCTCGTCCCACGGCGAGGACTCGGCGTACACCAAGGCCATCTACGACCTGGACGTTCCCATCCTGGGCTTCTGCTTCGGCCACCAGGAGATCGCCAAGCGCTACGGCGGCGAGGTGGTCCACGGCGGCCGGGAGTGGGGGAAGGCGGAGCTCCACCTGGCCGGGGAGCACCCGCTCTTCGGGGGGCTCTCCCCCGTGGAGCAGGTGTGGATGAGCCACTACGACTCGGTGGTGTCCGTGGGCCCCGGGTTCCGTGAACTGGGCCGGTCGGTCACCGGGGACGGCGGCGAGCACCCCTTCGCGGCCATCGGCTCCGACGAGCTGCGCCGCTACGGGTTCCAGTTCCATCCGGAGGTGGACGACACGGTCCACGGCGACGACATGATCGCCAACTTCGTGCTGGAGATCTGCGGGTGCACGCCCTCCTGGTCGATGGACGCCTTCCTGGACGAGGAGGTGGAGAAGGTGCGCGCGCGGGTGGGCGGCCAGTCCGTGTTCCTGCTGGCGTCGGGCGGCGTGGACTCCACCGTGGCCGCGGTGCTGCTCGGGAGGGCGCTGGGGAGCGGGCGGCTCCACCTTCTCCACATCGACAACGGGCTCATGCGCAAGGACGAGTCCGCCCAGGTGCTCCGCATGTTCGAGGAGTTGGGCCTCTCCGAGCACCTCCACTTCCGCGACGCGAGCGACGCGTTCCTGCGTGCGCTCGAGGGCGTGGTGGAGCCGGAGGCGAAGCGCCGGCGCATCGGCGACACCTTCATCCAGGTGTTCCAGGAGGAGGCGGAGCGGTTGGGGATCGCCCACCATCTCCTTGGCCAGGGGACCATCTACCCCGACACCATCGAGACCGGGGGAACGCGCCGCGCCGACACCATCAAGACACACCACAACCGGGTCCCGATCATCGAGGAGATGATCGCCCGCGGGCAGGTGGTGGAGCCGTTGGCGGATCTGTACAAGGTGGAGGTGCGGGAGCTGGGCGAGCGCCTGGGGATTCCCGCTTCCATGTTGGGGCGCCACCCGTTCCCGGGCCCCGGGCTGGGCGTGCGCGCCTTGTGCAGCGACGGCGTGCCCGACGAGCACGGATTCGACGCGCTGGCTCCCGCGGCGGCGACGCTGGCCTCGTCCTTCGGGCTCGAGAGCCTCCCCCTCCCGATCCGATCGGTGGGGGTGAAGGCGGACCTGAGAGCCTACGAGCACCCCGTGCTCCTCTCCGGCGACGTGCCCTGGGAGCGCCTGATCCTGGCGGTGTCCGCCATCACGGCGAAGGTGCCCGGCGTGAACCGCTGCGTGTTGAACCTGGCAGGTGCCCACCCCGCCTCGGCCCGCCCGCTCGCTGCCACCGTCACCCGCCCGCGCCTGGACCTGCTCCGGGAGGCGGACAACATCGTGATGGAGGCGCTTCGGGCGTGGGGGCTCTACGACCAGGTCTGGCAATGCCCCACCGTGCTCCTCCCCCTCTCCGTGGGGGAGCGGGCCGGCGAGACGGTGGTGCTCCGCCCCATCCGCTCCCAGCGCGCCATGACGGCCACGCCGGTGGAGCTCCCTGCGGCCATGCGCAGCCAGCTCGCCCGGGACCTCCTGGCGCTCCCGGGCGTCTCGGGCGTGCTCCTGGACGTGACCTCCAAGCCTCCGGGCACCATCGAATGGGAGTGACGCTCACCCGCCGGCAGGTGGCGTACGCCGCAGGCGCGGTGGCTCTCCTGCTCGTCGCCCGGCACCTCGGCCGGCCCGAGGAGGTCGTCGAGACCATCACGCACGAGAACCCCCTGGTCATCGAGCCGCCCAGCCTCCGCGTGGCGAGCGGCACGGACACGACCACCATCCTGGGTCCCGCGCTGTTCATCTTCGTGGGGCTGGATCCGGAGGACGAAGACCCCCCTGAGCGCCTCCTCGACGAGGCCCGGGAGTTGCAGACCGCAGCGGACGAGGCCGCTCCCGGGCTTCAGGCGCTCGGGGTGCGGGTGTTCTCGGTGGACCGCCCGCCCGTGCCCCTGGGCCTGCCGCCCGAGGCGGACGCGGCCGCAGGGCCCCGCCTCGAGCCAGGGGGGGTCGGCGTGCTCCTGGCCGACCCCCAGGGGCGGATGATGCGCATGGACCGCGTCGCGGGCGGAGCGGCGCTGGTGTGCGCCGCCGCCCGGACGTTCGAAAGGGAGCCGCCGAGCCCCTTCGCGTCGGCGTGTCGCTGAGGACTACTTCGCGACCTGCTTCAGCACCTTCCGCAGCGTGGACACCGTCTTGTCCGCCTCCTTCTTCGTGAAGACGAGGGGCGGGCGGAAGCGGATGGAGCGGGAGCCGCAAACGAGGACGGCCAGCCCGCGGTCCCAGCACCCCTGCCGCACCTTGCTGCGCGTGTCGGCGTCGGGGAGGTCCATGGCGCACAGGAGCCCCTTGCCCCGGACGTTGGTGACCATGGGGAACTCCTCGGCCAACGCAGCCAGGCCGGCCTGCAGGCGCTCGCCCACCCGCGCCGCGTTCTCCACGAGCCCTTCATCCTCGATGATCCGCAGGTACTGGGCGCACCGCACCATGTCCACCAGGTTGCCGCCCCAGGTGGAGTTGATGCGGCTGGACACGGTGAACACGTTGGTCGGGACCTCGTCGATGCGCGCCGTGCTCAGCATGCCGCACACCTGCGTCTTCTTCCCGAAGGCGATGAGGTCCGGCGTCACTCCGGTGTGTTCGTAGGCCCACATCTTCCCCGTGGAGCCGATCCCCGTCTGGACCTCGTCGAAGATGAGCATGGCCTCGTAGCGATCGGCGTACTCACGGAGCCTGGCGAAGAACTGGGGACGGAAGTGGTGGTCGCCCCCCTCGCACTGGACGGGCTCGATCAGGATGGCTGCGATGCCGTTCGGGTCGGCGGCGAAGGCGGCCTCGATCTCCTTGAAGGTCTTCGCCTCCTTGGCGGCCATGGCCCGGTCGTCGAGCCCGGGCTCGATGAAGGGGCTCGAGATCCGCGGCCAGTCGAACTTGGGGAAGTCCCTGGTCTTCGTCGGGTCGGTGTTCGTCACCGAGAGGGTGTACCCGGTCCGCCCGTGGAACGCGTCCTTGAAGTGGAGGACCTTGTCCCCTCCGGACTTCACGCCCTTGGCACGGTTCTTCTGGGCCTTCCAGTCGAAGGCCGCCTTCATGGCGTTCTCCACGCCCAGCCCGCCACCGGCGACGAAGAACATGTGGGTGAACGCGTCGGGCACGGCCAGCTCGCGGAAGGCCTTCACGAAGGCCGCGTACTGCCGGGTGTACATGTCCGAGTTGGCCGGGTTGGCCAGCGCCGCCGTCATGAGGCTCTTGCGGAAGCCCCGGTCGTCCATCGCCGGGTGGTTGTGGCCCACCGGGAGGGTGGCGAAGTACCCGTAGCAGTCGAGGTACTCCTTGCCGTCGAGGGCGCTCACGATGGTGGAGCCGTGGGACTTCTCCAGGTCGATGACCAGGTGGAAGCCGTCCACGAGGATGTTCTGCTTGAGGATGGGGAAGACCTGGTCGGCGGGGACCTTGATCTCGGCCATGGGGCTCTCCGGAGCGGATGTGTGCGTGACCTGGGAGTCACCCGGCCCAGGTGGGCCGGGGATCGAGCGGGAGCCTCGGCCGTGCCGGCTCAGGGCCGGCAGGGCGGGCTCAGCCGCTCCGGAGGTTGGGCGGCGCGAAGAGGCTGGGGCGGGCCTCGCGAGGGCGCGGGATCCTCATGAAAGAAATCTAGCGGGTCGTGGGAAGTGGGGGGACCCCGCCGGAGGAGGATGAGCGCTGCCGCGGCCGAGCTGTCGGGGGCGGTGCCGCGCGCGCCGGTGCGTCAGTGTCATGGGTATGTGTATGACAGTATAGAGATATTATAATATGACCAAGTGATGCGTCGGGTGGGGTCGATGATCGGAGGGGTGCACGACCGGCGCCGGCTCCTCCGGGCCCCGGGGCAGCCTCACGGCATCCCAGGGCGGCTTAACGGCACCCCCGGGGGGCGCGTCACCTTTCATGTGTCCTGAGTCCCACGA
>JBFYZE010000243.1:0-9721 GCA_041309665.1 Gemmatimonadales bacterium
TCACGTTTCTTAGACGAGACCGGGGCAGATTCCGTTGCAGGGGTGGACACCCGGGCCTCTAGAACAGGAGCAACCGAGTCACCTTCACCGTGAGGAACCGCTCCAGCACGCCACCGTCCGCCGCCAGGGCGCGCCGCTCGGTGTAGAGCAGGAAGAGGTCGGAGAGCGGCGCGTGGATGAAGTTCATGCGCAGGTTGGTCACCATCTCGTCGGTGTCCGCGTTGACCTGGACGAAGCCGCTGAAGTTCAGCGCGGTGCTCCATGCGTACTGGAGGCGGGCGCCGTAGAGATCTGCCGTGAACGAGGTCCCCTGAGCGGTGACGGCGTTGTGCGTGGCGTCCACGTCCAACACCAGGTGGTGGTCCGGCTGCCAGCGGAGCCCTCCGCTCACCGTGGTGCGCGTCCCGTCCCAGAACCCCCCGCTGGACACGTTCAGGTTCCCGGAGAGCGCGTGGCCCTGGCTGGACTGGTAGCGCACCGAGCCCTGGGAGAAGGTGTAGTCGCCCACCGGTATGGAGACGCCCGCGCGCACGTTGAAGGGAGCGGCGAGACGCTCGAAGGTCCGCGTCCAGCCGAAGTTGAGCGTGGAGCGGTCGTGGAAGTCCAGGCTCAGGCCCGCCTGCGTCTCCCTGGACTCCAGGTGCCCGGAGAGGTCGGTGGTGTTGGTGAACTCGGCGAACGGGTTCACCTCCAGCACACGGGGGATGCGCGGCTGGGTGTGGAGCCCGACGGTGGCGTAGCTCTCCCGGATGGCCCGCCGGCGCACGAAGCCCAGTCCCGGATTGAAGCGCTCGCCCACCTGACGCACGGCCACCGAGTTGTTCCAGAGGGCGTCGCGCCACCCCACGGAGAGGCGGGCCGCCCGGTCCGACTCCTCCCCCTCCCTGCTTCCTGCGAGGTACGCGTTGACGAAGAGCTTCCCCCGGAGCGTGAGGTTGGCGTCCACGCCCGCCGCCTGGTTCGCCGGCGAATCGGGCCCCGAGGGGTCGCGGTTCGTGACGATGAACCCCACGTCCGAGTTGCCCAGCACGCGTCGCCGTACGCGCACCACGCTGAAGTTCTCCCTGGGAATCGTCTCCCGCTCGTCGCCCTGGACGTTCAGGAGGCCGAGCTGGAAGCCCCCCCCCTGACCCGTGAGGCGCGCGCCTCCCAGCAGAGGGACCGGGCTCCCGCTCCTCAGGCCGATCTGCCGGGAGTGGAAGAGGTTCAGGTCGCGTATGGACGAGCCGAGGCGTGGCCCGCCCGGCCCCCCGTCCAGGTCGCCGAAGGTGAACGTCCCCGAGTTCTCCAGGAAGAACGTCCGCAGCTCGGGGAAGAAGACGGGAAAGCGGGTTAGGTTCACCTGCTGCTGGTCCACCTCCACCTGGGAGAAGTCGGTCCGCCAGGTCAGGTCCATCGTCAGGTTGGGCGTGATGCCCCACTTCAGGTCCACGCCTCCGTCGGCGTCGCCGCCCTTCGCGCGCTCGGCCAGCGACGCACCCCCGGCGTGGGACGCCAGCGCGAAGGGCTTCACGCTCATGTTCAGCCCCGCGGGCAGCTTCCCCATTCCGGTGACCACGCCGGCCTGTGACATGAGGAAGACCCGATTCCTCCGGTCCAGGGGGGCCCAGTACGACACCTCGTTCCGGCGCCGGATGCGCCGCATGACGTTCATCCCCCAGCGCTGGTCCGGGAGCGAGGGATCGAAGCGGAGCGTGCGCCACGGGATCGCCATCTCCACGGTCCACCCGCGCTCGTGCACGGTCGTCTTCACGTCCACCACGCCGTCCCACCCGTAGTCGCGGTAGCGGCCGTCGTCCGTGCCCTGCCCGTCCTTGATCCCGCCGGCGGGGTTCACGAAGAAGATGAAGGAGCTGCGGCGGTCCAGGTACGTGTCCAGCGTGACGCCCAGCGCGTCCATCTCCTCGAAGAGGATCCCCGGCGAGTCCCGCTCAAGGCCGCCGGGCACGATCCCCGCCGGGTCGGTGTCGAACATCTCCGCCCCGATGTACAGGTTGGTCCCATCGAAGGCGATCCGTATCTCCGTGCGCTGCGTGGCGGGGAGCCCCTCGTCGGGCTCGGACTGGATGAACTCGGTGATGGGACTCACCGACGCCCACGCCGCCTCGTCCAGGCTGCCGTCGATGTGGATGTCGCGCACTGGCAGGGCCCGCAGCTCGGGGCGGGGGCGGGATTCGGGGTTGTTGGCGCCCACGCTCTGCGCTCCGGCCCCGCGTGGCCAGGCGGCGAGCGCCGCCACGGAGACGAGGGCGGCGGAAGCGAGGATGACGCCGGAGAGGCGGCTCACGTGTCGTCGCGCATGCGCACCGCCACCACGTGGCCCGTGGCCGTGACCACGCCGTCGGCGGACAGGGTCTCCTCCACCACCACCTTCCGCCCCTTGATCTCGACGATCCGCCCCCGGATCTCCAACTCCGGCCCCATGGGCGTGGGCTTGAGGAAGTCCACCTTGAGCGCCGCGGTGACGAAGCGGGGCGAGGGCCCGTCGCCCAGCTTCCTGCCCTCGGCGCGGAGCGCCGCCGCCGAAGCGCTTCCGGTACCGGCGCAGTCCAGGAGCGATGCCACCAGCCCGCCGTACACGCTCCCGGGGATGGCGGTGTGATAGGTGGCGGGGGTGAAACGTGTCACCGTCTCGTCGCCGTCCCAGCGCGTGCGGAGCCGGTGGCCGGCCTGGTTGAGCCGGCCGCACCCGTAGCAGTGCGCCACGTCGTCGGGGTAGAAGTCCTGGATGGCGGGGGTATCGTCGGCCATGGTTCGCGCTCGGGATGCGGGTTGGTCAGGGCGTGGGCCGGTGGGCCACGGACACGCTCACATGGGACGCCCGGCCCGGCTCACGGTACACGCGGACGGTGGCGGGCCGGAAGTCCGACTCGGCGGCCTCGAAGATGTTGGGCACGAAGGTCTGCGGGTTCCGGTCGATGAGGGGGAACCAGGTGCTCTGCACCTGCACCATGATCCGGTGGCCCTTCCGGAAGGTGTAGTTCTGCGTGTTCAGGGAGAACGAATAGCCCGTCACCACGCCGCCAGCTACGGGCGCGGGGCGCTCGAAGCTCTCCCGGTAGCGGGCGCGGAACACCTCGCTGGACACCATGAGCTGGTACCCGGCCAGCGCCCAGTCCTCGGGGTAGGACTCGGGATAGACGTCGATGAGCTTCACGATCCAGTCGCCGTCGGTGCCGGTGGTGGACGCGAACAGGTTGGCCACCACCTCGCCGGCGATGGTCACGTCCTCGGACAGCACCTCGCCCTCGTAGGAAAGCACGTCCGCCCGGTCGTCCACGAAGCGCTGGTCCTCCACGAGCCAGGTGCGCCAGCGGGAGCCGGGCCCATACGTCGCCTGGATGGGGCGATGGCGGTATGGGACGGGGTGCGCCGGATCGGACACGTACGCATCGAAGGGATCGGCGCCGCCGGCGGCGGGTGCGTCGAAGGAGAGCTTGCCGCCCGCGTGGAAGTAGAGGCCCCGCTTCTCCACGCCGGTCTTGGGCGGCCAGGCGTCCCACCTCCTCCACACGTTGGAGCCGGCCTCGAAGGTGAGCGCCTCGGGGAGGTCGAGGGTGCCCTGGTCCTTCAGCCAGAAACGGAACCAGGGCGCCTGCACCTGGGCCAGATAGTGGTCGGAGGTGGCGCTCCCGAAGGGGATCGCGCCGAGGGCGTCGCCGGGGCGCCGGTTCCATCCACCGTGGTTCCAGGGGCCCACCACGAGGTGGTTGATCCCCGCGGTGTCGAACTGCTCCAGCGCACGATAGATGCGCACAGGTCCCCAGAAGTCCTCCTGGTCCCACCACCCGGCCACGTTGAGCGTGGGGACCTTCACGCTCCGGATGTGCGGAATCATCGTCTGCCGCTGCCAGAACGCGTCGTAGTCGGGGTGGGCCACGTAGTCGTTCCAGGTGGGGATGCGGCCGTGGAGGAAGTTCCTGTTCACGTTGGCCAGCGAGCCCAGCGCCAGGTACCACGGGTAGGTGTCGTACCGATCGAAAGCGAATGCCTCGTTCTCCTTCGCGGACTCCATCATGGCGGCGTACTCGAACCCGTAGCTCAGGCGGAACGCGCCGTTGTGGTGGAAGTCGTCGCCCAGCCACATGTCTGCCGGGGAGGCCTGGGGCGCGATGGCCGTGAGCGCCGGGTGGGGCTCCAGGGCGCCCATGACGGTGGTCCACCCGTCGTACGACACCCCCAGCATCCCCACGCGCCCGTTGTGGCCGGGCACGTTCTTCAGGAGCCACTCGATGGTGTCCCAGGTGTCCGTGCCCTCGTCCAGGGCCAGCGTGTCCCCAGGCGTCCGCGCGGGGCGCTGCATCACGAACTGCCCCTCGGATCCGTACTTCCCGCGGATGTCCTGGAAGACGAAGATGTACCCGTCCTGGGCCAGCTCGCGGTACATGCCGTCCAGGCTCGCGGCCTCGTCGGAGACGTCGTAGGGCGTGCGCTTGAAGAGGAAGGGGAGGGGTGTGGCGGCTCCCCGGGGCGTGAAGATCTTCGTCTTCAGGCGGACCCCGTCCCGCATGGAGATCATGACGTCCCGGGCCTCGTAGCGTTCCGCCACCTGTGCCCGCGCGCCGTCGGCGAGAAGGCAGGCGAGGGCGAAGAGGGTGAGGAAGGGGACGAGGGCGGCTGGGACGGAACGTCGGCGCATGGGACGCCTCCAGGGGCGCTTTCCGACGGGATCTCCCCGGGGCGCGGGCGCCGCGCCTGCGGGGGCACCGGACGGCGATTCTAGTTAGCATGGTGCCATGTCCCACGCCACCATCCCCACCGCCGGCGGCGACCGGGCGGCGGGCCTGCAGGCGCGCTACCCCCTGGCCCGGGAGGTGGGGCGCTTCCTCGTAGTGTGGAGATACCAGCCGTGAGCATCCCCGTCTTCGACGGCCACAACGACACCCTCACCCAGATCCACGATGCCTCGGGCGAGGACGCGCGCACCTTCCTGGAGCGGAGCGGTCGGGGACATCTGGACCTTCCCCGGGCGAGGGAGGGCGGGATGGCGGGAGGGTTCTTCGCCGTGTTCGCCGCGAACCGCGGGTGGGAGCGGCAGATCCTCCCGGTCACGGGCCCCGACGGTGCCAGCGTGCCGGGGGCATGGACGGTGCCCTTCCCTCCGCGACTGGCGCGGGGCACCGCGCTGGGGTACACGCTCTCGGTCATGTCGGACCTCTTCCGCTGGGAGCGCGCCGCCGGGGGCGTCATGCAGGTGGTGCGCACCGCCGGCGACCTGGAGCGGTGCCTCTCCGACGGCACCTTCGCCGCAGTGCTCCACATCGAGGGCGTGGAGGCGCTGGACACGCGCCTGGAGGCGCTGGACGTGTTCTTCGAGGCCGGGCTGCGCTCCCTGGGTCCGGTTTGGAGCCGCCCCAACGCCTTCGGCCACGGCGTCCCCTTCGACTTCCCCGGCACCCCCGACATCGGCCCGGGGCTCACGGCGGCGGGGAAGCGGCTGGTGCGCGCCTGCAACCGCCTGGGCGTCATGGTGGACCTCTCCCACCTCAACGAGGCGGGCTTCTGGGACGTGGCGCGCCTCTCCCAGGCGCCCCTCGTCGCCACCCACTCGTGCGCGTGGGCTCTGTCCCCGTCGCCGCGCAACCTCACCGACCGCCAGCTCGACGCCATCCGCGACAGCGGCGGCCTGGTCGGGGTCAACTTCCACAAGGGCTTCCTCCGCTCCGACGGCGACCCGAAGGCCCCTGCCTCCCTCACGGAGATCGCGCGGCATGCGCGCTACGTCGCCGACCGCATCGGCGTGGAGCACGTCGCCCTGGGCTCGGACTTCGACGGCGCCGTCATGCCCGACGACCTCCCCGACGTAGCCGCGCTCCCCGCGGTGGTGGAGGCGCTGCGGAACGCGGGCTTCGGCGAGGGGGACCTCCGCCTGATCGGGACCGGGAATTGGCTGCGGGTCCTCCGGGCCACCTGGCACCGGTGATAAGTTCAGGGGCCATGACACCGCGCACACGTCCCCCGAAGCGCATCCTCTGGGTCGACGACGAGATCGACCTGCTCAAGCCCCACCTGCTCTTCTTGCAGGCGCGCGGCTACCACGTGGATGCCATCTCCAACGGGGACGACGCCCTCGCCCTCCTCCGGGAGAATCCCTACGACCTCATCCTCCTCGACGAGCAGATGCCGGGCCGCAGGGGGATGGAGGTGCTGGAGATCCTCCGCCGCCACGACCCCTTCGCCAAGGTGGTCATGGTGACGAAGTCCGAGGAGGACCACACCATGACCGAAGCCATCGGGCGCCGGGTGGACGACTACCTGGTGAAGCCCACCAGTCCACGCCAGGTCCTTTCGGTGGTGACCCGGATCCTGGAGGGCTCCTCCATCCGGCAGCAGCAGACTGCCCAGGACCTGGCGGCGCGCTTCCCCGAGCTGGCCGCGAAGGTCCAGGATGCGGCCAGCGCCGACGACTACGCCCGCGCCTACACCGAGCTCACCGACTGGCAGCTCCGCCTGGAGAGCTCGGGCGAGCAGGGGCTCCAGGGCACGGTCCACTCCCTCATGGGCGACCTGCGCAGGGCGTTCGGCCAGTTCGTGGTACGGGAGTACCCGCGCTGGATGCGGGGAGCCGAGGACCGGCCGGTCCTCTCCGTGGACCTGGTGGAGCTCTTCCTTCTCCGGTGGCTGGGCGACGATCCGGTGTACTTCGTGGTCCTGGACTGCATGCGCCTGGACCAGTGGCGCGCCATGACGCCGCTGCTGGCGCCCTACTTCGACATCGAGGAGCGCTACCACTACTCCATCCTGCCCACGGCCACGCCGTACGCCCGCAACGCCATCTTCAGCGGTGCCTTCCCCGACGAGATCGCGAGCAAGAACCCAGGGTGGTGGAACTCGTCCGACGACGAGGGGAGCCTGAACGCCTTCGAGGACCGGCTCCTGGAGACCCATCTCCGGCGCCTCACCAAGCGCACCGTCCCCGTCCATTACGAGAAGATCTTCTCCGACCGGGAGGGGGATCAGGTGCGGGCACGGGTGAACTCGGCGGTGAAGACGCACGGGTCGGTCATCGCCCTCGTGTTCAATTTCGTGGACCTGATGACCCACGGGCGCTCCGAGTCCCCCATCCTCATGGAGGTGGCCAAGGACGAGGCGGCGCTCCGGGACCTGACCCGCGCCTGGTTCGAGCGCTCCACGCTCTTCGACGTGCTCAAGGGCGCTGCCCGGGCGGGACACCGCGTGATCCTCACCACGGACCACGGGTCCATCCTCTGCCACCGGCCGGCCACGGTGTTCGCCCGCCGCGACGCCACGGCCAACCTGCGGTACAAGTTCGGCCAGGACCTTCGTGTCGAGCACGCCGGCACCGCGCTGGTCACCAAACAGGAGGCGGACCTGCGCCTCCCAGGCGGGCGCCTGGGCATGACCTACGTCGTGGCCTTGGAGGACCACTTCTTCGTGTATCCCACCAAGCTCCGGGAGTACCAGGCCCGCTACAGGAACTCGTTCCTCCACGGGGGGATCAGCCCCGAGGAGATGATCGTCCCGGTGGCTTGCCTGACGCCCCGGGGGCGGTAGACCCGCGCCGTGACGCCGGCCCGGCGGGTCCTCTCCCTCCTCCGGCCCAGGGTGCTCCTGCTCCTGGCGGTGGTGGTGGCCACGGCGCTCTTCGCCGTCGTGGACGCCGCCGTCTACGTGCTCCTCATCCCGTTCACGGCGGTGCTCTTCGCCGGGGCCGAAGCCGCGGCGCAGGGTACCCGCAACGGCATGGAGCGGGTCCTGGACGCCACCGTGTACCGGTGGGTGGACCCGGCCGGGGATCCCCTGGAGGCGGTGGCGCGCGTCGCCCTGCTCATCCTGGCCGCCTTCGTGCTGAAGAACCTCCTCTTCTTCGCCCGCTCGTACCTGGTGGCCCGGTTGGAGCAGGGGGTGAGCCGCGACCTGCGCGACCGCGTCTACGACCACCTGGTGGGGCTCGACCTGGCGTTCTTCGGCCGCGTGCGCATGGGGCAGATCGTGAGCCGCCTCACCACCGAGGTGGAGCTGCTGCGCACGCTGGTCACCGCCGAGCTCTCCCGCATGGTGTCCGCGGGCTTCGAGTTCGCCGTGGCCGTGGCGGCCATGGTCCTCATCTCCTGGAAGCTCACCGCGGCGGCCTTCGTCGTGATCCCCGCCGCCATGGTCGTGTGGGGCCCGCTGGTGAGGGTGCTCCGCCGGCGCGACCGGCGCGTGCTCGACCTGGGTGCCGAGGTGAACGTCCACATCCAGGAGACGCTCTCGGGGATCCGCCTGGTGAAGGCCTCGTCCGCGGAGGATCGGGAGCGCCGTCGCTTCCACCACCTCACGGGGGACTACTTCCGGCACTTCCTCCGGGCCGAGGTCGCCCGCTCCCTGGCGCAGCCCCTCACCGAGATGCTGGCGGCGGTGGGGACGGTGGTGCTCCTCTGGTACGGAGCCTGGCTGGTGGTGGCCGGGGAGCTCACCGGCGCCCAGTTCGTGGGCTTCCTGGGGCTTTCGCTTAAGCTCTACGCTCCGGTGAAGAACGTGGCCAAGTTCCCGGCCACGGCCCAGCCGGGGCTGGTGGCCGCCGAGCGCGTGTTCGAGTTCCTGGACGCGCCCGCGGAGATCCGGGACCGCCCCGGGGCCCGCCCGTTCCCCGGGCTGGAGCGGGAGATCGCCTTCGAGGGTGTCTCCTTCTCCTACCGCGAGGGCGAGCCGGTGCTGCGCGACGTGTCGCTCGTCGTCCCCAGGGGGACGGTGGTGGCGCTGGTGGGGCCCTCGGGAGCGGGGAAGAGCACGCTCCTCGATCTCCTCGGCCGCTTCCACGAGCCCGACTCGGGGCGGATCACGCTGGACGGAGTGGACATCCGGGACCTGCGCGTGGCGGAGCTGCGCCGGCAGCTGGGAATCGTCTCCCAGGAGACCGTGCTCTTCCACGACAGCGTGCGCGCCAACATCGCCTACGCGCGCCCCGACGCCACCGAGGACGAGCTCGTCCGGGCGGCGCAGGCGGCCCACGCCCACGACTTCATCCTCCAGCTCCCGGATGGGTACGACACCCTGGTCGGGGAGCGGGGCACCCGGCTCTCCGGTGGAGAGCGGCAGCGCATCGCCATCGCCCGGGCCATCCTGAGGGACGCGCCCATCCTGGTCTTCGACGAGGCCACCAGCTCCCTGGACGCCGAATCGGAGCGTCTCGTGCAGGACGCCATCGGGCGCCTCCTGGAGGGGCGCACCGTGTTCGTCGTCGCCCACCGGCTCTCCACCGTGCGCCGCGCGCACCAGATCGTGGTCCTGGACCGGGGGAGGGTGGTGGAGCGGGGCGACCACGCCTCCCTGCTCGCTTCGGAAGGGCTCTACCACCGCCTCCACGAGCTCCAGCTCCGCGAAGCATGAGCCGGCGGCGCCTGGGACACGCGCTGGAGTACGGCCTCTTCCGGCTGGTGACGGCGCTGGTTGCCGCGCTCCCCGAGAGCGCTGCCCTGGGCCTGGGCGCTTTCGCGGGATGGCTGGGCGGGAGCATGCTCCGCATCCGCCGCGCCGACGTGGACCGCCACCTGGCGATGGCGTTCCCCGAGCGGGACGCGGCGTGGCGCCGCCGCGTGGCCCGGGCCAGCTACGCCCACCTGGGGCGGGAGGCCGTGTCCACCTTCCGCGTGACCTCGCGCGGGCCCTCCGAGGTGGTGGCGCGCACCACCATGGTGGGGTTCGAGGCGTTCCAGGACGCGTTGGCCGAGGGCCGCGGCGTCCTCCTCGTGACCGGGCACCTGGGGAACTGGGAGCT
>JBFYZE010000244.1:0-13405 GCA_041309665.1 Gemmatimonadales bacterium
GCGGGGTGGACGCCAGGCTGGCGCCGAGGACCCGGGGGGCCTTGAGGCCGACCCCGGGGACGGGGGCCGGGTGGACGAGGCTCTCCCCGAGGAGCGCGGCGGCGGCGACCGCCGCCGCCGCTCCCACCCGGTCGGTGGCCTGGCGGGCGCGGCGGTGGAGGAGCGCCAGCGACGCCACCCACGCCGCCAGGAGGATCCCCCGCCCCACCCGCACCTGGGCCAGCTCGTCGCCTCCCAGGCCGGGGAGCCACGCGAACAGGTGGACGTAGGCGGTCTGGAAGATGCGCATGGGCTCGCCCCGGACCCAGCTGTGCACGTTCGCCAGGAAGATGAACTCGTCCGGGTGCACGTTGCGGCGTGCCACGCCCGCGGCCTGGAGGAGGAGGGAGAGCGCCACCGCGGCCAAACACGCCGCGACGATCGCCCGCTCGACCCCCGGGGACCCGGCCCCGGGCGGAGGCGTTCGTCCCGGTCCCGTCACCGGTGGCCCGGGCGCAGGAACACCACCGCCGCGAGGGCGCAGAGCGCGTCGGCCACCAGGTAGAGGAGGCGGTGGCCCACCACGATGGCCGCCACCACCGCGGGCCCGCCCAACCCCGCAAGCCCCACGCCGAGGATCACCTCGCGCACGCCGATCCCCGCCGGCGAGAAGACGGCCACGAACCCCACGATCCATGCAAACGCGAAGAGCCCCGCCAGAGACACGGACGTCAGCGGGGGGACGCCCGCAGCCTCCCCCGACACCGCCCCCCCTCCGGCGAGCGCCTGCACCACGGCGAGGAAGGAGAGCGCCAGGAGCGCCCAGGCCCCGAGCGACAGCAGCCCGGCCCGGGCCAGCGCGGCGCGATGCGGAACCCGGACAGCCGCGACGGCCAGCCCCGCAGCGAGACACGCCAGCGCCCCGACCCTGACCACGCCGATCCACGCGCCACCCGCCCTGATCCCCAGCGCCGGGAGGAGCGAGGACGCATCCAGCGCCAGGGCAGCCAGGGCCACGGCACCCCCGAGGAGCATCGCCGTCTCCAGGGCCAGCCCCCTCCAGATCCTCGGCATCTCCAGGTCGCGGGCCCGCGCCATCTCCACACGGCTCACGTACGGCCAGATCCCCCCGGGGATGTACTTGGGGAGCTGGGACATGTTGTACGTGTATGCGGCCTGGATCAGCCCCAGGTCCGCGCCGGCGGCACGCCAGGACGCGTGCACCATGAGCGAGATGAGGATCTTCGCGCCCAGGAGGAGCGCGAGGGCCAGAGCCCAGGTCCCCCACCGGGCTGCCAGGTCCAGGGCGGCCAGCTCGTCGGCGTGGCGCCAGGCGAAGCGCGCGGCGAACCCCAGCACCGCCACCAGCCAGATCACCTGGGATGCAGACCTGACCCGGCGCCAGCCGACCATCACGACCGCAGCTTGTCCGCCACGAAGTCGATCTGCTCCAGGGCTCTCTGTCGCACGCCATCCAGCTGCTTCTCGATGCGGGCGCGGTAGGCCGGAAGGTCGGCACGCAGCTCGTCCACGGATGCCATCACCCTGGGGAGTGTGGCGCTGGCTTCGTCGAGGACGTGCCGGCCCAGGCCGAACTCCTCCATGACCTCCAGGTACTTGTGGCTCCAACCCACCACCACCGTGGGCTTGCCGAGCGACAGCGCCCCGACCATGGCGTGGAAGCGGCTCACCACCGCCAGGTCCAGGGTCCGCAGGACGTGGAAGATGTCCGCGGCGTAGAGGTCCGCCTCCACCGCCACCACTCCGGCACGCACGTCGGCGTGGAGGGCGTCCAGCACCTGGGAGATGACGTGGAGGTCGTTGTTGCGCGGACCTGCATCGAAGCGCCCGCGGGTGGCGTTGGGGAAGAGCACCACCAGGTCGCCCCCGGTCACCAGCCGCGTGACCAGGGAGGCCACGAGCGCCGGATACCCCTTGGGGTGCTTCACGGCGAGCAGGGAGCTGGGGCAGATCCCCACCACGGCGCGCTTCCCGGGCCGGCGGAGCTCGATGGTCTCCAGGAGGTGCGCCCGCTCGGGGGTCTCCCCCCCTGTGAGCGAGTCCCCCGGCTGGAGGAGGAACGCCGCGTCGTCGGCCCGCCGCACCACCGGGGAAGCCTCCCCCAGGAGCTCCCGCAGGAACGCGAGGGAGCGATCTCCGCGGGCGAACACGGCCGCGCAACGGCCCAGGAACGCCCGGGCGATCCTCCGGTTGAGCGCCGTGGTGAACGGACCGACGGCCTGGGCGCCCTTCACCACCGGCACCCCGAGAAGGAAAGCGGGAAGGAGGGTGAGCGTGTTGTAGGCGAGGAAGCGCCGCCGCAGCTCCAGGAACGAGACTCCCGCCAGGTCCACCTGGACGCGGCTCCCGGCGAGGGCGCGCACGTCCGCCGGGAAGAAGAACGAGGCGAAGCCGAGGCCCAGGCGCTGCAGGAGGGCCAGGAGCGCGGACAGGGGAACGAGGCGCAGCACCACCGCCGCGGGCGTCAGGCTGAACACCCGCACGGCGGGGTCGGTCACCCGCGCGGCGTCCTCCTCCGGGTAGTAGCTGAACACGTTGAAGGTGGCTTCCGGCACGCGATCCCGGATCCGCCCCACGGTGGCCAGGAGCATCGCCTCGGAGCCGTGGTTCCCGGAGAGGGTGGCGGCGGTGAGGGAGACGGAGAGGGAGCGTCTGGGCATGGGGTCACGACCTTCCGTGCTCGATGCGCGCCAGCTCCTGTGCCAGGAGGCGGGACCGAACGTCCTCCAGGAGGAGTCGGTTCGTGGCGATGAGGTCGGCCAGGACCCCGGCGATGGCCAACACCGCCGCCACCGCCACCAGAGCCCCGGACAGCACCAGCGACTGGACGTTCCCCTGTCCGTGCCCCGCCGCGTATCGGAGGAGGAAGCGCACGATCATGGCGGCGCCGGGGAGGACCGTCACCAGCGCGGCCAGGAGGAAGAACCGGAGCGGCTTGTACAGGATGAAGATCCGGACGATGGTCGCCATGGACCGGGCCACGTACGACGGCGTGCTGCGCACCAGGCGCGAAGGCCGGAGGTCGGGGTTGGTCCGCACCGGCACCGACACGATGGGGATCTGCCGGCGGCCCGCCTGGATGATGGTCTCCAGCGTGTAGGTGTAGCGGTCGGTGACGCACAGGCGGATGGCCGCGTCCCGGTGGATGGCCCGGAAGCCGCTCGGGGCGTCCGCCACGTCGGTGCCGCTGGCCACCTTCACCACCCAGCTCCCGAATCGCTGCAGGAAGCGCTTCGCCGGCGAGAAGCGGGCGGTTCTCCCGATGGGGCGCTCTCCCACCACGATGAGCGCCTCCCCGCGAAGGATGGGGGCCACGAGATCCGGGATGCACGAAGCGCTGTACTGGTTGTCGCCGTCCGTGTTCACGATGACGTCGGCGCCCAGCTTCAACGCCTCCTCCAGCCCCACCCGGAACGCGGTGGCCAGCCCCTGGTTGTGGGGAAGCGACACCACGTGGTCCACGCCGAGCCGTCGCGCCGCCCCCGCCGTGCCGTCGGTGGAGCCGTCGTCGACCACCAGCCACACCACCTCGTCGAACCCGGGCACGCTCCGCGGGAGCTCCCCGACGGTGACGGGAAGCGAGGCCTCCTCGTTGTAGCACGGGATCTGGATGACGAGCTTGCGCATGGGGGGGCGGCCGGGGGCCTCCGGGCTGGTATCCCGAGACAAGCTGGCACCCCCTTGTCCCCAAAGCCATGCCGCCACACCGTCCCCGCATGACCAACCGCATCGCCGCCCTCGTGGCGGGCCTGATCCTGGCCGCCGCGCCCCTCGCGGCCCAGAGCCCGTTCATCGACATCGCACCCCCCGACGAGCCCGGCTCCGAGCTCCGGGTCTGGCTCATCACCATCGGCCCGGGTGAGGCGGTGTGGGAGCGCTTCGGCCACAACGCCATCCGGGTGGCGAACGTCGATACCGGCCGGGACGTGTCCTACAACTGGGGGATCTTCGACTTCGACCAGCCGGGGTTCATCCCCCGGTTCCTCAAGGGGGAGATGCTCTACATGACGGCTCCGTTCCAGTCGGGGCCCATGCTGGAGGCGTATGCTGGAATGGGCCGGGACGTCGTGATGCAGGAGCTGGCCCTCACCCCCGGGCAGCGCGTGGCCCTGGCCGAGTATGCGGACTGGAACGCGCTCCCGCAGAACCGGGACTACCGTTACGACTACTTCCGCGACAACTGCTCCACCCGGGTCCGGGACCTCCTGGACCGGGCCCTGGACGGCGCGCTCTCCCGGCGCTTCCAGGAGGAGCCGTCGGGAAGCTCGTGGCGGTGGCAGATCCGCCGCCTCACGGGAGACGACCCGCTCCTGTACACGGGGATGGACGTGCTCCTGGGCACCCCGGGGGACCGCCCCATCAGCGTCTGGGAGGAGATGTTCGTGCCCATGACGCTCCGCGACGCGGTGCGGCAGGTGAGCGTCCCCGACGGCGCGGGCGGGGAGCGGCCCCTCGTGCTCTCCGAGAAGCAGGCGGTGCCGGCCACCTACCCCGCCGAGCCCGAGGCGCCGCCGTCCTGGCTCCCCTGGTACCTCCTCCTGGGATTGGCCCTCGGGGGCGCGCTGGCGTGGACGGGAACCCGGGCCGCGGCGGGAGCCGGCTGGGCCCGCTGGGCCTTCGGCGCGGCGGGCGCCGCGTGGAGCCTCCTCGCCGGGTTCGTGGGGACGCTCCTCGTGCTGGTGCTCGCCACGGACCACGTCTTCATGTACCGGAACGAGAACCTCTTCCTGGCCGAGCCCCTCTCCCTGGCGCTGGTCGTCCTGGTCCCCCTGGCCGCGCGGCGCGCGGGGGGCGGCGCGCGGCGCCTCGCCGAGCGCACGGCGCTCCTCGTGCTCGCCCTGGCTCTCCTCGGGCTCGTGGCGAAGCTCCTCCCGGGCACCACGCAGGACAACGCCATCTTCCTCGCGCTCGTGCTCCCGGCGCACCTCGGGCTCTGGTGGGGGCTCAGGGCGCTCGGCGCCCGCGGCTGAACACCCACCGCCACACGATCCACCCGTCCATCGTGGGGACGGGCAGGAGCGTCCAGGCGGCGATGCACAGGTTGAACACGCCGAAGATCCTGAGCCACCCCACGGCACCGTCCATCGGCACCCCGACGGCCATGGCCGCGGCCCCGACCGCGGCGTTGGCCAGCGGCCCCCCCATGGAGCGGACGACCCGGACCCGTTCCGGCACCGAGCGCTTCGCGCCCCGGTAGACGTTCACGTCCCTGGTGGAGGTGAGGACCACCGCGTCCATGGGCGTCCCCGCCACGCGCGCCGCGGCCATGTGCCCGAGCGTGTGTACGACCCCGGTGAGCCAGAGTAGCGCCCCGCAGCCCGTCCCCACCGCGATCCGGTGGAGCGGCTCCGATCCCCTCCCGGCGTCTGCGCTCCAGACCACCACCCACCCCAGGGCGATCCAGAACAGGGGCCCGGCCCAGGCCCACCGCGTCGCCCACCACTCCGCGCCGAGGAGGGAGAAGAGCCTCCAGCGCGGGCGGGTCGTGTCCTCGAGCACCAGGAGCGGTCGCATGCGGGCTCCGCCGGGGGTCGGTGCGTGCGGTCCCTCCGAGGATGGCGCCGGGCCGGCGCGCGCGCCATGGGTCGTCCTTGTTGGGCCCGGGAACGCCCCCTACGTTGACCCCCGCCACTCCCTTCGACCCGTCGTCCCAGGAGGCCCCATGGCCGCCTTTCGCAGTTTAGGCGCGTATCCGGTGCGCCCCTCCCGGTTGCTCCGCACCCTCACGGGCATCGCGCTCGCCCTCGCCCTCGCAGCGCCCCAGGCCGCCCGCGCCCAGCAGGGTCCCCTCAAGGGTCTGGACGCATACGTCGAGAACGCCATGAAGGCCTGGGAGGTCCCAGGCCTCGCCCTCGTCGTCGTGAAGGGCGATTCGGTGATCTACGCCAAGGGATACGGCGTGGCCGACCTGGCCACCGGCACCCCGGTGGACGTGAACACGCTGTTCGCCATCGCCTCCACGTCCAAGGCGTTCACCGCGGCGGCGCTCGGCATGCTGGTGGACGACGGGAAGCTCAGCTGGGACGACCGGGTCATCGAGCACCTCCCCGAGTTCGAGCTCGGGGATCCCTACGTCACGGCGCACGTGACCGTCCGGGACCTGCTGACCCACCGCGTGGGCACCGCGCGCGAGGACAACATGTGGGTCATCTCGAAGTTCGAGCGCGACGAGATCGTGCAGAGGGCCCGCCACCTCGACCAGGAGGCGGAGTTCCGCGCGCGGTACGGGTACAACAACATCATGTTCACCACCGCGGGCGAGGTGGCGGGGCGCGTCTCCGGGCTCGGCTGGGACGAACTGGTCGCGCAGCGCATCTTCCAGCCCCTCGGGATGACGCGCAGCACCACGCGCGCGGCCGTGGTGGAGACGCGGGGCAACGTGGCGGCGTCGCACACCCGCGTGGACGGCAAGGTCCAGTCGGTGCCGCGGCGCAACTACGACAACATCGGCGGGGCGGGTGGGGTCTTCTCCAGCGCCCTCGATATGGGCCAGTGGCTGCGCCTCCAGGTCGGGCACGGCGTGTACGCCGGGAAGCGGCTCCTCTCCGACTCGGTGATCACGGAGATGCGCCAGCCCCAGAACCCGCTGCGCGTCAGCTCGGACACGACCCAGAAGCGCCTCTTTCCCGACGTGAAGTTCCGTGCGTACGGGCTCGCGTGGAACGTCCAGGACTGGCACAACCGCGTGCTCGTCCACCACTCGGGATCCATCAACTACACACGCACCCACGTGGGCTTCATCCCCGAGGCGGGGATCGGGTTCGCGGCCATGGCCAACCTGACCTCCAGCAGCCTGCAGGAGGCGCTCATGTACCGGGTCTTCGAGCAACTCCTCGGCATGCCCGCCGTGGACTGGAGCGCGGAGATGCTCGCGCAGACCCGCCGCAGCAACGAGCGCTCCGGACGCACCGCGCAGGAGCTGGACTCGGCCCGCATCCAGGGGACGACGCCATCGGTGGCGCTCGATGACTACGCGGGGACGTACCTGAACGAGCTGTACGGGGATGTCCAGGTGACCGTCGAGGGCGGCAAGCTCGTCCTCGCTTACTCCCCCGAGTACGTCGGCGACCTGGAGCACTGGCACCACGACACGTTCCGGTCGGTGTGGCGCCCCGTGGGGGCCGGGCGCTCGTTCGTGAGCTTCGCGCTCGACGAGCGGGCCCGCATCACCGCGCTCGAGCTCGACGGGTGGGGGACGTTCACGAAGCAGGTCGACAGGCCGAACGGCTGAGGTCGGGCTGCGGAGCCGGGTGGGCCGACCACCCGGCTCCGGCCCGCCCCGCAGTCACGGGTGACAGGGCATCACCACGGTGGACGCCGGGTCCGCCGCGGCGTACACCATCACCCAGTAGGTGCCGAACTCCCCCTCCGAGGAGCGTGCCATGGCGAGCCCCGCCGACACGGCCTCGGGACTCAGGATGTTCGCCAGGTGCGCCTGGGACCGGAGCCATCCGAGGACGACCTCGTCCGGCGACTCCTGGCCGGCGGCGATGTTCTCGCCCACCCAGATCCACGGGTAACCCACCCGGTCCAGCCGCTGAGCGGGGTCCGAGCCGTCACTCCCCATGTGGCTCACGGTCTGGTGCCTGGCCAGGTCCTCGGCATGGATGCGGGCCGCCCGGATCAGCATCGTATCCGCCGTCAGCGGAGCGAGGTCCTGGCGCGCGCGCTCGGCGTTCACCATGTCCATGGTGCGCCCGCCCGCGGTGGGCGAGCACCGCTCCTGGGCGGGCGTGACACCCCCGCCCCACCACACCAGGGCCGTCAGGACGAGGAGCGTCCTCATCGAGCCAGGATGAGCTTGGCCCCGGCGATGACGAGCACCACCGCCAGGAGGCGCTTGATGGCCACCGGAGGGAGGCGGTTGCTCCCCAGCCAGGAGCCCGCGGTCCCTCCCAGGCCCGCCGCTGCCAGGAGCGCGAGCGCGGGCGCGGGGAAGGCGCGTGTGGCGCTCAGGTTCCCCAGGAGCCCGGCCACCGAGTTCACGAGGATGAACAGCGCGGACACCGCCCCCGCCGTCTTCACCGGCGCCCACTTCATGAACAGAACCACCGGGGTGAGGAAGATCCCGCCGCCCGTGCCGGTGAGCCCCGAGAGGAGTCCGATTCCGCCGCCGAGGGCCAGCGCCGCGGAGCGGGGCGGATCGCCCTTCGTGTCGTCTGGGCCCGGGCGGGCGAAGAAGCGGAACGCCGAGAAGAGGAGCACAACGCCCACCAGCACCTGGAACGCTCGGGTGGGGAGGGAGACGTATCCCCCAACGAAGGCCAGCGGCACGGCCAGGAGCGCGAAGGGCCAGAAGAGCTTCCAGGAGAAGTGGCCCGCCGTGCGGAACTGCCAGAACGCGATGCTCGCCACCAGGATGTTCAGGGCGAGCGCCGTGGGCCGGACGACCTCGGGGGTGAGGCCGAAGAGCGTCATCACGGCGATGTAGCCCGACGCGCCGGCGTGCCCCACCGACGAGTAGAGGAAGGCGACCAGGAGCACGCCGGCGGCGAGGATCGGGATCTGTTCTGCGGTCATGGCCCATGACGCTACGTCCCCCGGGGCGCGCCAGCCAGCCGGCACGGAGGCTAGCGCGGGATGCGCACGCCGATGGCCAGGGCATCGCGTCCGCCCAGGGCCGCGCCGACCCGGATCACCCAACGGGAGACTGCGAAATCCAGCCCCAGGTCCAGGGCGCCCTCCAGGTCCAGGCCATCCCCGTCTCCGAGGATGATGTCCAACGCCAGGTGGGCGCCTGCGGACGGCATGACGGACACGCCGTCGCCGACCCAGGCCCAGCTGAACGCCACGCCCAGAGGCAAGGACACCGCCACGTCGTCGCCCAGCCCCATCCCCACCCCGGACCACCAGATGGCGGCCGGGGCGCCCGTCCCCAATGTTCGCGTGAGGGAGCCGGACACATCCACGCCGAAGAGGGCCACCACGTCGTCGCCCGGCGCCTCCGAGAGTCCGGCCCGGAAGCCCAGGCCCGACGGGACGGCGGACCCCCGCCAGAGGGCGAGGACGCCGAGCCCGTCCCCCGGTTCGGAATCGGTGAGGGCCAGGGTGAGCCCCGGGGGCGCCCCGGGTCGGACGAACGCCGGGGCGTCCCACATCGCCTGGGCCGAGGCGGAGGCGGGAGCGAGGAGCGCCAGGGCGATGGCGGCCGGGGCGATGCGGCTCAGGAAGCGGAGCATCGGGTCACCGCATCGGCGCGACGCTGGCCCAGGCGGAGGTTGTACGCGGCGCTCCCGGCGGGGTCGGTGAACCCCTCCACGGTAACGTGAGCACCGGGGGAGTGGCGGCGCGCCACGCCGGCAAAGCGATCCAGCACTTCACGCCCGCTGGGCTCCACCTGATCCCTGTCGAACCCGAAGTGGACCGGCACGTGGACCCGGAGCGATGCCTCCAGTTCCTCCACCTTCACTCCGAAGTCCCGCTTCATGGCATCCAGCTCGGTTCGGAGCGCCGCAAGGTCCCCGGAAAGCCCATCCACGCGGGCGCCCAGGGCGCCGTCTCCCTGGTCCATGCGCTGGACGAGATCGCCGCGGAGCGTGGTCAACTGGACGTCCAGGTCCTTCTGGCTCACATGGGCGCAGGACGACGCGAGGCCGGTCACGGCAACGACGGCGCCGACGTCGGTCACGGCTCGCCTCCAACGCATGGTTCGAACCTCCCGCCCCGGGGGCGATCGCCCCCGGGGCACTGAAGTGGAAGTGCTGGACCGTCGCCCCCCCGGACCACGGTCCCCTCCGATGGTGGCCCGAACCATTTGCAATCAGCGTGCCAGCCATTGCGGGGCGCGGTCTTCGGGAGGCCCGGCGCGCCCGCGCGATTTGCCGTCGCGCGATCCCCCCCTATCTTCCGGCCAGAGCCCTCCCACGCTCTGCTCAGGAGGCCCGCATGTCCCGCTTCGACCCCTCCGCCCTCGACCGCAGGAGCTTCCTCAAGGGAGCCGCCGCAGGGCTCGTGCTTCTCCCGCACGCGGACCTCGGCAAGCTGGACTTCCGCGCCGCGCGGAGGGTCACTCAGGTGGCCATCATCCGCACGTCGAGCCGGCCCGAGGGGGTGCGCCGCGCCATGGCGCTCCTCGCCCCCGCCGGGATGGCGGGCAAGCGCGTGGTGCTCAAGCCCAACTTCAACAGCGCCGACGCGGGGCCGGCCGGCACCCACGACGACACGTTGAAGCAGCTCGTCGTCGAGTTGCAGGAGCGCGACGCCCGCAGCATCACGGTGGGCGAGTCCAGCGGCCCCCGCGGCACGGCGGCGGTGCTGGAGGCCAAGGGGACCAGGGACCTGGCCCGGGACATGGGCTTCGACGTGGTGGACTTCGACGAGATCCCCGACTCGGACTGGGTGCCGGTGAACCCTCCCGGAACACACTGGCCCGAGGGGTTCCACCTCCCGAGCCTGGTCACCGGCGCCGACTACCTCGTGAGCGCCTGCTGCCTGAAGACCCACGGCTCCGGCGGCGTCTTCACCATGTCCCTGAAGCTGGCCGTGGGACTCACCCCCCGTCCCATCCGCCGGCCCATGCACCAGTCGCCGGACATGCGCCGGATGATCGCCGAGCTGAACCAGGGCTACCGGCCCGACCTCATCGTCGTCGACGGCGTGGAGGCGTTCACCGACGGTGGTCCGTCTCGAGGCACGCTCAAGCAGGGCAACGTCTTCATCGCCGGCACCGACCGGGTCGCCGTCGACGCGGTGGGGGTGGCCATCCTCAAGGAGCTGGGCTCCAACGACGCCATCATGGGCAAGCCCATCTTCGAGCAGGAGCAGATCGCCCGTGCGGTGGAGGTGAAGCTCGGGGTGCGGGGCCCCAGCGAGATCGCTCTGGTCAGCGACGACGCCGAAGGCCGGGCCTACGCCGACAAGGTGGGAGCGATCCTCGCGCAGGGCTGAAGCGCGCCGGCCGGATCACCGACGGGCCGGAACCCCCAGCCAGACGCCGAGCGTACGGGAGGGCGGCAGCCACCGCGTGGCTCCGCCCTCTCCGCCTTCCCCCCGGCGGTCCCCTGCGAGCGAGGCCCCGAGCAGGCGCGCCCGCCCTTCGCCCGGCGGCGCGACCACCACGAAGCCGTTCGCCACGCCGAACACCCGGGACTCCCGGCCGTCGGGAAGGCGCACGGCGTCGCAGGCGACGCCGCCCAGGGCGACGAGGAGCCTGCCCAGCCCCTCGCCGCTCTCGACCCAAGCCTCCGTGAGCCCCGCCGCGCCGTTGGCGTGGATAAGCACGGAGTCGGGGTCGGTCGTGGCCGCCGACGTCTCGAGGAAGAACACGGCCTCATCCCCCGCCCCCGGAAGCGTCACGTAGCGCGTCGCGTCCACGCGGCTCTCCTCCGCGGCGACCCCCACCTCCTCCGCCGCTGTCAGGACGGCCGCCTGTGGCGCCCGGAACGCAGCGTATGCGCCCCCACCGCCGCTCGCCAGGATCTCGGCATACCGTCGCGCCATGTCGTCACCCGGCTCGCGCGCCAGGCTCATCAGCTCGAGTTCGGAGCCGTCGGCGAGCTTCACGTGCTTATTCAGCAGCCCGTTCGGGTGCAGCCGCCCCTCCTTCAGCGTGAAGCCGAGGGCCCGGTACGCCTCGGCGGCCGCCTCGAGGTCGGGCACGGCGAGGATCACGTGGTCGAGGGAGACCGCGGCGTCGGGAGCCAGACAGGCACGTGTGCCGGGCGTCGCGGATTCTGCGGGCACGGCGGGCGTGCCGTCGCGCGCGAGCCCCGCCGCGACGGCCGCGGCGAGCGCCACCCCGGCCATCGCCATCCACCGCCCTCGCATCGCCGTCACGGCGACTCCGACGGGCGGTCCGCCCGGCTCGGCTCCAGGCGGCGGCGCAGCGCGTCGTGCAGGGATCCCACGAGGAGGGCGATCACGGTGCCGGCCAGCCAGCTTCCGGCGCTCCCACCCAGGCCGAGGCGCTCGGTGAGCCACGCCGACGTGAGGTCCTCGACGGCGGTGAACACGAAGACGAGCCCCACCCCCACGATGCCGTAGACCGCGGTGCGTCGGAGCACCAGGGCGGGGTCCAGCGCCCCCCGGTAGAAGACCGCCACCGCGAGGAAGGCGAGCCCGGCGACCAGCGCCGCGAGGCGGAGCCAGTACTCCCATCCGGGGAGGGGAATCCGCAGCGGCGTGACCCGGGTCAGGACGACCAGCGCGACCTGGAGCGCTGCCACCACCGTGAACGCGACCATCCCCTGGGCGAGCCAGAGCAGGCGACGGCGCCCTCCGGCGTCCGCTGCGCGGTACATGGTCCACTCGTTGAAGAGGGATGCCGCGGCCACCCCCAACGCGATGGCCATCCCGATCCGGGGCGTGAGCGGCAGGACGCCGGAGGCGCCGAGCCCCCACGCCACGAGCGCCACCGTCCAGGGCACCGCCCTGGCCACGGAACCGTCCGGGAATGGATGGGGGAAGCTCCGCGACACGGCGTACGTGGCCGCCATAGCCATGAAGAAGGCGAGGGCGAGCGCCTGCTCGAAGAGCCACGCCGGGATGCCGGCCGCAGCCAGCGCCGAGCCGGCGCCGGAGTCCAGGAAGGGAGCGCCCATGAGCGCCAGGACCACGGCCATCAGGGACAGCTCCCTACGCGGCGCTCCCCTGAGCAGGATCAGGGCGCCGAGCCCCGCCGCCGCCAGCATGAAGAGACCGTAGCCGAGCTGGCGGGCGACGTAGCCTGGAGCCGCCGTGGCGGGAGCCACGCCGCCCGCCAGGAACCACCCCACCTGGGCCAGGCCGGCGGCCAGGGCCAGCAGGGTCAGGAGGGCGGCGACGACGCGGTGCGGCATCGGTCACCTGCGCGCCTCGTGCGCGCGGATCCACTCGAGCACCGCGGTATCGAAGGCGTCCGGGTCTTCCAGATGGGGCCAGTGCCCGGCGTTGTCGAAGACCTGCACCATCAGATCGGTGAACGGGGTCTTGGCGCCGGACCACACGTTCGGCGTAACCACGTAGTCGTGGCGGCCGAGCGCGACGAACACGGGCACGCTCACGGGCGGGGCCCCCTCGGGCCAGGCGAACGGCGTGCGTTGCAGGTCGTAGAAGAGCGTGTCGTTCACGAGCACGCCCTCGAAGATGGCGGTGGCGTCGTAGGTCGAGTCGGCCCAGTAGAGCGCGCCGTTGGCGATGTACGTGGGGATGAACCCGCGGCCCGCGTGCGCGGCCTGGAGGGAGTCGAGCCTCGCGCGGTTCGCCTCGTGCTGCGCCGTGCGCTCCGCCGACATCGCCCGGGCCCGGTACGCCTCGGCGCTGTCCGACGCGAACGGGACCGATGGCGGTCCCGCCACGGAGACGGCGTAGGCGGTGTGCTCCGGGTAGGTGGCGGCGTACGCCAGCGCCACCAGCCCCACGATGGAGTTCCCCATCACCACGATGCCGTCCATGCCGAGCTGGGCGCGCACCGCCTCGATGTCCGCCA
>JBFYZE010000245.1:0-5020 GCA_041309665.1 Gemmatimonadales bacterium
TGGTGGTGGTGGCCTACAACATGAGCGAGTGGCGCGTGTTCCTCAGCCTGCTCCGCGGTCCGTGGAGCGACGTCATGGTGCTCCTGTCCACCTTCGGGCTGACGGTCATCGTGGACCTCACCGTGGCCATCCAGGTGGGCGTGGTCCTGGCTTCGCTCCTGTTCATGCGCCGCATGGCCGAGGTCACGCAGGTGAGGGCCGTCACGGACCAGCTGGCGGATGAGGAACGCGTGGGCTTCGAGGCGGAGAGCCCCGACGTCGTGCTCCCTCCGCGGACCGAGGTCTTCGAGATCGCCGGGTCCTTCTTCTTCGGGGCCGCCCAGCGCTTCAGCGAGGCGCTCAGCGAGATCCAGCGCGCGCCGCGTGTGGTCATCCTGCGCATGCGCGACGTCTTCTCCATGGACGCCAGCGGCCTGCACGCCCTCGAGGAGGTCCACGATCGGTTCCGCCATCGGGGGATCACCATGCTCCTCTCCGGCGTCCGCGCCCAGCCCTTGATGGTCCTCGTGAAGTCGGGGGCGCTGGACCGTTTTGGGGAGCGCAACGTGCTCGGCTCCTTCAAGGAGGCCTCGGTGCGCGCCTGGGAGCTGGCCGACGAGGACGCGGACGCGGCTACCCCGGCAGCGCCCTCGGAGTCGCGCGCCGGGCCGTGATCCCAGGCGCGAAGTCGGGATCGCGCACGAGGGGCCAGAAGAGGAGCGGAGCAGGCGGGACGGGGAAGAAGTCGTCGGCCATCTCGGTGAGGAGGCCGGGATGGTCGGCGGCGCGGTCGGCCAGCGCCAGGCGGCGCACCTTCTTCGCCAGCCTGAGGTTCAGGTCCCCCACCGGGTCCAGGCTGCCCGCCGGCGAGGCGTGGCGCGTGCGCAGATACCCGACCACGTGTTCGAAGGCCAGCGCGAAATACTGGTCCACCGCCGGGTCCGGGAGGTCGAACCTCGAGTTGGCGAGCACGAGGTCGAACACCTGCTGCCAGCGGTCGTGCCCCTGGAAGCGGATCATCCCGCGGAAGATCCGGCGGTTGGTCCGGAAGCTGAAGATGGTCCGGCTGAGCACGTCGTCGAAGAGCGCGTCCGCCGCCACGTGGTCGTTCTCCGTGACCAGATGGCGTGCCTTGCGCATGAACCCCTCGCCCAGGTGCATGTCCATCCGGTGCTCCCAGTACGCGTGTCCCAGGGCCTGGGTCGTGCTGGTGAGCAGGAGCTGGCGCGGGACGAAGACGTTGTGCGCCACGGTGTCGGCAGCCAGGTGGGCCAGATAGCCGTACCCCACCGCCTGGAGGGGCTCGGAATCCGCCGCGTCCAGGATCTCCTCCCCCACGTGCCAGTTGTGGCAATGCCGCCCTTCGGGAACGTACTTCTTCGCCAGGGAGATGTCGGCGGCCACCGAGCCGTAGAGGAAATGGAGGGGATGGCGGGCGAGGAGGGCCTGCACCGCGGGTGGGAGCAGGTACAGCGCGCCCAGGAGCGCCTCGCCCAGGGCCACGTGGGTCGCGGGGCCCCAGGCGAGAGCCGGCTCGGGGACGAGCACCAGCCAGCCCAGGGTGACGAGGAGCACGGCCACGGGCTTCACGGCGTGCCCGGGCCTCTCACCGCTCTCCGGCGGGGAGGGCCTGACCGCCTTCGACGCGGTCCTCCCCCTCCGGGAGGAGGCTCTCCTCCCCGAGGTCCGCCTCGGGCAACGCGTGGTCGCGAGCGTCGTCGGGTGCGGGCTGCTCCCTCCGCCGTCCCATGGCCCGGGCGCCCTCCCGCACGCCCCGGACCGTGGCCGCGGTGTCGAGGAAGACCTCCTCGGCCTCGGACTGCACCACCTCCATGAGGGCGTTGAACTCCTCGATCCGCTCCTCCATCCGTGACGAGGCCTGGTGGAGCCTGGCGGTGAGCGCCTTCACCGAGGCGTTGAGACGCTCGACGTCGGTGCGCAGCGCCTGGGTGATGAACTGGACGTTGTCCGAGATGGAGCGGGCACGGTCCGACACCGGACCGAGATTCTGGTGCACGGCCCCCCGCAGCTCGACGACGGTCCGGCGCCATTCCACGAGGAGGCGCACCAGGGCGACCGCCAGGACGGTCGTGGCTGCCGCGGCCACCAGCACGGCCAGGTCCGCGGCCAGCGCGATGCGGTCCCGGGACTCGATGGTGACCACGGTGTCGGCCAGGGCGCCCTGGAAGGCGCTCAAGAGGTGGAGATCCATGGAGGGAGTGTAACCGGACCGGGCGTCATCGAGCCAGGTCGGATCCCACGGCCCACGGCGTCAGCTTGGGCACCAGGAGCCCGCGCCTGCGGACCTCGCTCCGATCCAGGGCGTCCCGTACCGGCCGCTCCAGCCGGCCCAGGCGCCCGAAGGCCTCGGCGGGGGCGGCGCCCCGCTCCAGGTAGTCCACCAGGGCTCCGTCCACCGCCGCCACCTCCACGGGCGTTGCGTGAGCGAGCACCGGCGGGAGGGCGGCGTGGCCGAGGCGGGCGTGGAGGGTGGAGGCCCAGACGTCGCCGAGGGGGAGGACCCGTGCCGGAAGGGGACCCGGGTCCAGGAGGAGCTCGGTCTTGTTGGAGCACCCGATCGACAGGAGGCCCTCGGCGGCGCCAAGCGCCTCCGCCGCGACCCGCCAGGCGAGCGCTTCCACCACGGTGCCCGGGGCGCCGCCGGCGGCCAGGGCTCCGGCGACGTCGGCCACCGCCCCGGCGTCGGGGGAGAGCACCCGCAGCGACGGCGCCAGCCACCGGCGCACCAGCTCCGCGGCCGGGCCGGGCGGGGAGGCAAGCACCACGCCGTGGCCCCGCGTCCGCGATACCTCCTCCGCGATCACGCCCGCGACGACAGGCCCCACGGCTTCCAGCGGGTAGGTCTTCACCGTTCCCTCACGATGCGCTCGAGCGTGTGCAGCGTGACGGCGGCGTCCTCGTCCCGGAGGTGCGCGAAGGGGTGCCGGGCGCGGGCCACGCGATCACGCTCCAGCACCACGTCCAGATGGGCGGGCTCGAGCTGCGGCGCCCGCGCCACCACGGCGCCGGAGGGATCCACCACGAGAGATCCGCCTGCGAAGGTCAGCCCCTCCTCCACGCCCACCCGGTTGCACAGCACCACGTACATGCCGTGGAGCATGGCCGTGGTCCGGGCGATGAGCTCCCAGCTCTCCCATGAGGTGAAGCCTGTGCCGCTCCCGGGCTCGGCCACCCCCCGGCCCGCGCCTGCGGACATGACGAGGAGCACGTCGGCGCCCTGGAGCGCGACGAGGTAGGCCATCGCGGGGTGCCAGAAGTCCTCGCACACGAGGACGCCGGCCTGCCACCCCGGCGCCACCTGGAACGTCCTCACCGAGCGGCGCCCACGGGCGAAGATCCTGCCCTCGTCGTACGTGCCGTACGTGGGGAGGTAGATCTTGCGGTGGACCGCGACGATCACGTCTCCGCGCACGGCAACCGCGGAATTGTACGTCAGGTGGTCCTCGCCCCGCTCCACCAGGCCGAAGACCGCGGTCGGGCCGCCTGCGGGGAGCGAGACGGGTGGGGGCCCGTCGAGGACGACGCCCATCTCCCGGGCCCGGTGGCCCAGGGTGTACCCGGTGAGGGCGAGCTCCGGGAAGAGCACCACGTCGGCCTCCGCTGCCCGGACGGCCTTCTCGATGGTCTTCCGGTTCGCGGCCGGGTCCGCCAGTGCAGGGGCCATCTGCTCGAGTCGGACGCGGAGTTGCGCCTGGGGAGACCGTTCGGCGGGGGAGGGCTTGAGACGGCTCATGCGGATCGGCTCCGTGCCGGGGTGGCTTCCGGCTCCTCGGGGGGGGGCTCGGCGACGGCCTCGCCGGAGGCGACGAGGGCGCGGCGGAAGAGGATTGGGCCCACGGTCTCGTTGAGTGCGATGAGGGCGAGGAGGAGTCCGGCGAGGGCGGTTCCACGAACGGGATAGGCTTCCGCGAGGATCGCGGCAAGCCCTATGGCGACGCCGGCCTGGGAGACCAGGCCCATCCAGACCCTCTCTCCCCCTTTCACTTCGCCGCTCGTCCACCGGAGACCGAGGCGGACTCCGGCCCAGATGGCGGAGGCACGGACCAACGCCACGGGGACGACGAGCGGGAGAAGGGGCAGGACCTGAACCATGTCGATCTTCGCGCCTGAAAGAGCGAAGAACACCACGAAGATGGGCGCCGCGGAGCGGGACATGGCGGAGCGCAGCTCGTCTCCCTCGGCCGCGAGGTTCTCCGTGACGAAGCCGGCTGTGAGGAGGGTGAGGAGGAGCTCGACGTGGGCGAGTCGTGCCAATTCGACTCCGAAGAACGCCACGAGCACGGCGAAGAACACGAGCTCCCGCCCCACCCACCTCATGTAGGCGGCGACGGCGGCGCCCAGTATCGCGCCGATGAAGAGTGCACCGGTGATCTCCCAGACCACGCCCCCCAGCGTGGAGCCGGTGCCGAGCCCAGGCGGAGGCGCCACCGTCCGGGCCACCGACAGCACGGCGCTGAAGAGGAGGACCACCGCCACGTCGGCGAGGAGCACCACGCCGAGGGTATTGCGCGCCACGGGTCCGCGGGCGCCAGTCTCGCTGAGCAGCGCCATCGTCACCGCCGGAGAGTGCACGATTGCCACGGAGGCGAAGACCATGGAGAAGGCCAGCACCTCCATCGGTGAAGAGCCGCTCAGCCCCGGGATGAACCCGTGGAGTGCAGAGACCACGGCGGTGATGGCGGCGAACGCCATGGTCAGCTCCGCGGTCATGATCTTGGTCAGCATCACGCCGCGCTCCCGCACCTCGGCCCAGCGCAGCTCCGCACCTGCGAGGAACGCGATGAGGGCCACGGCGAGGTTGCTCACGGGAGTGAGCCGCTCGATTCCCTCCGGAGTGACCGCCGCCAGCAGGTGGGGGCCGAACAGGATGCCGGACATCAGGTATCCCACCACCTTGGGAATGCGGGCACCGGTGGCGATCTCCCCCACGGTGTACGCCGCCAGGATGAGGAACCCGAAGGAGAGCAGCGCCTGCGACCCCTGTCCCTGGGACCCCAGGGGGACGATGAGGCGCATCCCT
>JBFYZE010000246.1:0-2821 GCA_041309665.1 Gemmatimonadales bacterium
GCGTGCGCCGGCTATCCCGATGGGCTACCGGGAGCCGCCGCCCATCATCTCACCCGGACCGGCGCCATGCACCACCCCGTCCGGGGGAGACCGTAGCCACCCACCGGTTGATGGCTCTTCGCGCGGCCTCCTGGTGGCGACGAAAGTCGGCCTGGCGCGTCGCCCCGGGACCCTCCTCGCGGACTGGCCAGGGTGGAGTCCCCCTCGCCCAGCCAACTGCCTTCGCAGCCACGCATTGAAGCCGGGCATGTGTGCCACCCTTCGAGGTCCTTGGCGGACAAGGAGCGTGGCCGTCCGGTGGCATCCTCTGGCAGAGGGTGTTTGCATCTGCACGATCGTGCGGGTTGACCCTGACAGGAATGCCGGAGAGCATCCTGGAGATGACAAACTGCACGATCATGCATCTGCCCCCTTGCAACAACCTCCGCAGGGCACGAGATTCGTCTCGGATGCATGATCGATCATTTCTGGGGTACCCGATGAGCGAGCCGAGCGTACGTGACCCTCTCCCGCAGCCCGAGCGCCGAACGGCCGCCCTCGCGCACGCCGTGCGGGAGCGCCGTGAGGATCTCGGCCTCCGCCAGGCGGAGCTGGCCGCCCTGGCCGGATGTTCCGAGCGGTTCGTGCACACCGTGGAGAACGGGAAGCCAACCCTCCGCCTCGACAAGGTTCTCGACGTCCTCGAGGTCCTCGGACTCGACCTCGAGGTGACCGCCGGTGGAGGGCGGATCCGCGGCCACCGGTAGGCTGGGCGCCCAACGCATCAACGGGAACCCAGCACCTCGTCCAGGAACCAGGCACAGAGATCCATCGGCTCCTCTCCGGCCAGGAGGAGGGAGAGATTCCTTCCCGTGCGCCGCTCGAAGAGCTTCTCCACAGAGTCCCCACCCGCCAGCTCCAGCGCCCCGGCCAGGGCACCCTTCTGAGCGACCCCAGCGCGGACCAGCGCCGCAAGCTCGAGCACCCGCCCGCAGGCACGCAGGCGTCGGGGCGGGGGGAGATGCTCCTTCCGGAAGGCCCGGCGGTAGTCCCTGGGGCTACGGTGCTCCCGTCTTGCCTCCTCCTCGATGCGGGGGAGCGGCGGCCAGCCGGCCACCTCCCTCAGGAGCCGTGCCCGGCAGGCGGGGCTCAGGGGTTCGCCACGCCGCAGAAGCCCGCAGCGTAGATCCAGCCGCACCTGGGCGCGCGCGAGGCAGCGAAGGATGCGTTGCGGGTGATCGTCCACCCCCTGGAACAGGAGGAAGGGGAACCCCATGCGGCCGAACTCCTGGAGTACCTCGGAGGGGGGATGGGGGCGGGGGAAGTAGAGGATCCAGCGCTCCCGGGCGCCCGCTGGCGCGAGGGCCTCCAGCCGCGCCAGGTGGGCCGGCCAGGCGGGGGGCGCACCGGGAGGGCAGCTCTGGGCCACCACCCAACCGAGTCCCCACTCAGCCTCCCCCACGAGCGCCCCCAACTCCTCCCACGATGGCACGAACTCCACGGCCACCCCGGCGGCTCCGCCCTCCTCACGGCGGAAGGCACGGCGCACCGCCAGAGTCATCCCGAGGTCATCGAGTCGTACGGTCAGGCGCATGCGCTCCCCCCAGCCGTGGGGCGTGGTCACGCACGGATGCGCGGCGGGGCGCATCCGAGATGGGGGGATTGGAAGGATAAGGTACGGGGGGGGGGCGCAAGCCCCTCGGGGCCCCGTCCCATCCGGGAAGGGCCGGCCCCGGCCGGAAGCCATTGGGGTGGGGCACGGCGGGGAGGGTCGCCGGAAAGCCGCATGCCACGGCTCCCGGGGAGGATGGGGCCCATCTGGCCGAACCGTCCGCGAAGTTGTCCGAATCGTCCGCGATGTTGTCCGCTCGGGGGGTGGATGGGGGGGGTGGGGGGTGGCACAATGAAACGGAATGGAGGATCTCGCGGTGCCCCAGCTCGCGGTGCCCTCTCTTCGCAGAGGTGGATCAGATGTCTCTCACGCAGTGGCCTGTAAACCATCTTGCCCTTCAGTGTCATTCCACCTCTCGATCGGAGGTTCATGACGAGCCTTCCTCGATCCCGTTTCTTCAAGGAGACCGAACCATGCGAAGATGGTTCTCGATTGTACTGCTTGGCCTGGGCGCTCTCGCCGCTTCCGGGCTCCACACGAGCGTCGCTGCTACCGATGCGTGCGACAACTGCATCTACCTCGCCGCGGAGTTCATCGATGCCGGAATGGACCCTATGGAGGCCGTCGAATGGCTTCAGCTGAGCCTCGAGGTCTGGGACTACTGTGGCGTCGGGGCGGAATGACGGCAACAGGTGTTCTGTCCCGCATCCTTTTGTTCACGGGCCGGGATGCCTCTGACCGAGCGAGGGGGCGCAGGACGTAGCGCGGGAGGCGTGTGGGGGACTCTGTTCGCGCCCCCCGCATGCCCTCCGGACCTGCGGCTTCCTCCGTGGAGTCGCGGAGAATAACCGGAGGCCTCCCGCCCCTCCGTCCATCTTGAGATTCCCTCGTACCCGCGCTACATCTTGAGATGCCGGGTCCTGCGCACACCACGCGTGCCGGGATGACACATGTGTCTCCGGCGCCTGCTCCAACTCAGCGGCCGTCCCGGTGGGAGCATGACTGGCAGGTCTCGATGTCTTTGCACCGAAAGTTGAGTCCCTCCCATGCGCCCGAGAAGCGGGACATGCCTAAGGGGATGTAAGACAATAACTGCTTGATATTGCGTCCAGACTGCTGTACTGTTGGACATGGACATCGACACGGTGCGGGAGAAGTTCACGGCATTGGAACCGGCGCTGACGGAACGATCCCGGCGGTTGTGGGCGGCCACCGAAGCCCGGGCGCTGG
>JBFYZE010000247.1:0-3685 GCA_041309665.1 Gemmatimonadales bacterium
CCCTGCTTGATCCCGTCGGAGACCTTCTCCTTGGCGGACTTCTTCTCGTCGGTCATGGCTGGTCCTCGGCTGCTCCCGTGTCCGGCGGGGGCGTCCGCCCCCACCCTCGTCAAACCCCTACGGTCCATGGGCCCGGAAGGTTCATTCCTCCCGCCGGATGTGCGCCCCCAGTCCCCGGAGCCGCTCGTCGATGCTCTCGTAGCCCCGCTCGATCTGGCGGATGTTCTTGATCCGGCTCGTCCCGTCGGCTCCCAGCGCAGCGATCAGGAGCGCCATCCCCGCTCGGATGTCCGGGCTCTCCACCACCCCCCCCGTGAGCCGGGACGGCCCCACCACCACCGCCCGGTGGGGGTCACAGAGAATGACTGAGGCGCCGAGACCTACCAGCTTGTCCGTGAAGTACATACGGGACTCGAACATCTTCTCGTGGACCAGGACCGTGCCCCGGCACTGCGTGGCCGTCACGAGGGCGATGGAGGTGAGGTCGGCGGGGAAGGCCGGCCAGGGACCGTCGTCGATCTTCGGCACGTGCCCGAAGGCGTCCTGCCGGACGACGTGCTCCCGGTCCCCGTGCACCCGGAGGTCGCACCCTTCCACGGTGCAGTCCACCCCGAGGCGGCGGAAGCCCAGGAGGGTGGAGTCCAGGTGCGGGAGCGGCGCCCCTTCGATGACGAGCTCGCTCCGGGTCACCGCCGCGAGGCCGATGAAGGACCCGGCCTCGATGTGGTCGGCGCCGATGGCGAAGCGGGCGCCTCCGAGCCGCTCGACCCCCTCGATGTCCAGGATCCCCGTGCCGATCCCCCGGATCCTCCCCCCCATGGCGTTCAGGAGGTTGCACAGGTCCTGCACGTGGGGCTCGGCGGCGGCGTTCCGGATGCGGGAGGTCCCCTTCGCCCTCACGGCCGCCATGATCGCGTTCTCGGTCCCGGTGACGGAGGGCTCGTCGAGGAACATGTCGGCGCCTTTCAGGGCCGCTGCCGCGATGGTGAAGTCCCCGGCGAGCTGCACCGTGGCCCCCAGCGCCTCGAAGGCCAGGAAGTGGGTGTCCATGCGCCGGCGTCCGATGACGTCACCCCCGGGCGGAGGGAGCGTCACGTGCCCGAACCGGGCCAGGAGGGGCCCGGCCAGGAGGAGGGAGGCGCGGATCCGCTCCGCCATGTCCCGGTCGATCGCCTCCGGCCGCACGGCGCGGGGGTCCACGGTCACCTGGTTGGGACCCACCCACCGGACGTCGGCGCCCAGGGATGCCACGATCTCCAGGAACGTCTCCACGTCGCGGATGCGCGGGACGTTCTCCAGCGTCACCGGCTCGGAGGCCAGGACCGTGGCTGCGATGCAGGGAAGAGCCGCGTTCTTGTTGCCGGCAGGGCGGATGCGCCCGGAGAGGGGGTGTCCGCCTTCGACCAGGAAGGAAGCCATTCTTCGTCGCGTTGGGGGAAATGGGAGCCCTGCGTGCGGAAGGGGCGTGCGCCACCGCCCTTCCCGTGCTGGGAAAATAGTGCAGGTTGCGTGCCGCGCGCACCCGAAGCGCTTGCCCCCCCCTTCCCCACGCCCTACAATCGCCCGGACACTCCACACCAGCCCTGGGACAGGGGAATGCGCCTCCGAGAGTTCCTCCGCCGTGACTTCGTCCTGCTCCGGCTCGAGAGCAGCGACGTGGACGGGGTCATCGCCGAGGTGGCCCGCAAAGCCGGTGCCGCGGGGCTGGGCGATCCCGCCGTGATCCGCGCGCAGCTCCTGGAGCGCGAACACCTCCACCCCACGGTGATGGGCTCGGGGCTGGCCATCCCCCACGCCACCGTCCCTGGGCTCGAGCAGCCGGTAGTGGGTGTGGCGCTGTCCGGCGGCGTGCCCGTGTCCTTCGGCCCCACCGACCAGGGCGCGGTGCGCGTCTTCTTCGTCCTGCTGTCGCCGCCGGGCCACGAGCGGGAGCACGTGAAGCTCCTGGCGCGCATCTGCAGGCTCGTCCGCCACGAGGGCTTCATGGAATCCCTCGAGGCGTCGGGGGGGCCCGACCAGGTGGTCGAGTTCATCGAGTCCGTCGATGCTCTGCACGTATGAGCCGGCCGGCCACCAAGCTTCTCGTGGCGGTGATCAACGACGCCGAGAAGCTGGACGAGATCCTCTCGGGCTTCGTCGAGATCGGGGTGACGGGGGCCACCATCGTGAACAGTGAGGGGATGGGACGGCTCCTCTCCGACGACATCCCCATCTTCGCCGGGCTCCAGGCGTTCCTGGCCGGATCCCGGCCGCAGAACCGCATGATCTTCAGCGTCGTTCCCGACACCCTCGTGGGCGCCGCCCTGGCACTCCTGCAGGATGTGTGCGGCAACCTGGCCTCGCCGGCCACGGGCATCGCCTTCGTGCTCCCCGTGGAGCGGGTGGTGGGCCTCGCCCCGGAGCTCGGGGACAACCCCACGACCCTCTGATCCGGGCCGCGCACGGCGCACCCCGAGGAGGACGACGCGTGGAGCACGCCCGTTGAGTCCCGGCCTCCTCCTCATCGCCATCGTCGCCGGCGCGTACCTGGCCGCCCACCTCGCGTCCGAGTGGCTGGCCCGGCGTCATCTGGTCGTGTCCGGAGCTGAGTACCTCCTCCTCGGTGCCCTCCTCGGCCCCGAGGTCTCCGGGCTCATCCGGGCGAGCGACGTGGACGGATTCGCTCCGTTCCTCACTCTGGCGTTCGGGTGGGTGGGCGCCCTCGTGGGGGTGCAGTTCCACATCCCGGAGCTCTGGCGCCTCCCCTTCGCTCCCTTCGCTGTGGCGCTCGCCGGGGCCCTGCTGGCGGGGTTGGCGGTCTCCGCCGCCATGGGAGCCCTCCTCGTCTGGGGGCTGGGGCTGGATCCCTCCGCGGCATGGGTTCCCGCCGTGGCGCTGGGGGCCATCGCCGTGTCGTCGGCGCCCGCAGGCGTTGCCGTGGTGACCCGGAAGCTCCGCACGAGAGGGCCCCTGCTCCGCCAGCTCCACGTGGCCACGGCGGTGGACGCGCTCCTGGCCATCGTGGCGTTCGGACTCCTCATGGCCGCGTCCCCGCACGCCCTGGCGGCGGGAGATCGGCTGCTCTCCGGAGCGGAGCTCTCGTTGGTGAGCGTGGGCGTGGGCCTGGTGGGCGGGGCGCTCTTCCACCTCTTCCTGGGGCGGGAGCGACACATCGACCGGCTCTTCATCGCCCTCGCCGGCGCTCTCATCCTCGTCAGCGGCGCCGCCGCCCACCTGCGCGTGTCGCCGCTCCTCCCGGCGCTCCTCGTGGGCTTCGTGCTCGTGAACACCTCTCCCTCGAAGCACGAGATCCGCCAGGTTCTCGGGCGCGTGGAGCGTCCCCTCTACTTCACCCTCCTGATCTTCGCCGGAGCGGCCTGGCGGAGCGGCGGCCCGGGGTGGCTCGCGGTGAGCGTCGTGTTCGTGGCCGTGAGAGTCCTGGCCAAGGTAGGCGGTGCGGCTCGCGCGGCGCGCGCCCTGGGCGCGCTGCCGACGGTGGGACGGCGGTGGGGGTGGGGGCTGGTCGGCCACGGCGGCCTGGCCGTCGCCCTCGCCCTGAACTACCACATGTACGATGCCTCCCCCATCTCGGAAACCGTGTTCACAGCCGCCCTCCTCTCCGTGCTCGCCACGGACTTCCTCTCCGCCAGGGTGGTAGGAGCGGTGGTGGAGGCGACGCCGAAGTCGCGCCGGGCGTCCGGCACGG
>JBFYZE010000248.1:0-3108 GCA_041309665.1 Gemmatimonadales bacterium
CTGAGTCCCGACGAGATCTACCTGCTGGCCCAGAGGGCCCATCGGGAGAAGGGAGGAGGCGGAGACCTGTCGTACGTCGAGATGGTGCACCTCGCCACCGACTGGCTCTCGGCCAAGGTCCCTCTGCCCCCGTTCGAGGTGTGGCGGGGCGACTACCTCGAGCACCCCGACCGCTACGAAGAGTACCTCCTGGGCCTCTGGGAGGTGGAGAGCGCGCCGCCGAGGAAGGGCTGACGCGACTCCCCTCGCGGAAGAAGCTGGGCCCTCGCCCTTGACGAACCAAATTTCGTTGATGTAATTCCAGGACATGAAGGCGACCCAACCCGACCTGACCCAGGTGGCCCACTGGTTCCACGCGCTCTCGGACGAGACGCGGCTCCAGGTGCTCGAGCTGCTCACCGGACACGAGCGGTGCGTGTGCGAGCTCCAGGATGCCGTGGGCGCCGCCCAGTCGCGGTTGTCGTTCCACCTCAAGGTGCTCCGGGACGCGGGGCTGGTGAGCGACCGGCGGCAGGGACGCTGGGTGTACTACTCCCTCCGCCCCGAGGTGCTCGCCGGGATGACGGCCTTCCTCGAGGAGCGCCGCTCCGCGGAGGGCACCGCGAGGGCGTGTGGGTGCGGGGAGCGCCACGGGGGAACGTGCTGCGGGTGACGCGGTGTTTTTTTACGGCCACATATCAACACTTCTTGATGACGAGGATGGCATGGGCGACGTGCGCGAGGTGGTGCGGGAGCGTTACGGACAAGCCGCGCTCCGGGTCATGGGCGGACAGGAGAAGGGGTCGTGCTGCGGGACGGGGGGGAGCTGTTGCCCGGAGGACCCCATCACCAGCGACCTCTATGATGCGGTCACCACGGAGGCGCTCCCGGAGGCCGCGGTGCTGGCGTCGCTGGGTTGCGGCAACCCCACGGCGCTCGCCGAGCTGAAGGCGGGCGAGGTCGTGCTGGATCTGGGGAGCGGCGGCGGGATCGACGTCCTCCTGTCCGCGAAGCGGGTGGGCCCGAGTGGGAAGGCGTACGGGCTCGACATGACCGACGAGATGCTGGAATTGGCGAGGAAGAACGCGGCCCAGGCCGGTGCCGTGAACGTGGAGTTCCTCAAGGGGCACATCGAGGAGATCCCGCTCCCGGACGCGAGCGTGGACGTGATCATCTCGAACTGCGTGATCAACCTCTCCGCCGACAAGCGCCGCGTGCTCGGCGAGGCGTTCCGTGTACTGAAGGCGGGCGGGCGTCTGGCGGTTTCCGATGTGGTGGTGCGGGGCCCCGTGCCGGCCGAGTTGCGGCGGAGCATGGAGCTCTGGGTGGGGTGCATCGCCGGCGCCCTGGAGGTCACGGAGTTCGAGGGGCTGCTCCGTGAAGCGGGGTTCGAGAACCCGTCGCTGGAGCCCACGCGGGTCTACCGCGTGGAGGATGCGCGCGGCTTCCTGGAGGGGGCGGGACTCGACGTGGACGCCCTCGGTGAGGCCGTGGACGGGCGCTTCATGGCGGCGTTCGTGAGAGCCACGAAGCCGGTGGCCGCGGCGCCGTGCTGCGGACCGGGGTGCTGCGGGTGAGCTGAACGGGAGGCATCGGGGGCACGGCGCGGGAGCCGTCCGCGCCGCGCCTCCGGCCTAGGGAGCGGGCCGCGCTTCGTCGGGCTCGCCCGTGGGAAGGGTGATTCCGACCACTTCCACCCCTGCCTTCGAGACTCCCCGCACCACCAGGCCGATCCCGTCCATCTCGGCGCGGGCGCCCAGGGTCGCCGCGCTCCGTCCGAGGAGGTCGGGGAGCAGTTGCCCCAGAGTCCGTTCCCGGGGAGCGGGTAGGCTGATGCCGTAGAACTCCTCCAGATCCCCGATGGTGGTGCTCGCGAGCATCCGGAACTCGGTGCTGCGTGGAAGGCCGGACTCGATCTCGGGGCTCGGGCTGAAGATGCGGTCCACGAGGAGCCGCACCTCCGGCCTGAGCACGAGGAAGACGTGGTCGTTCTCGAGCACCGCGGTGCTGCCCCGGGGCGGGATGATGACCCGATCCCGGACGATCATCGCCACGACCGCCCCCTCGGGGAGAGCCAGGTCGCGGATCAGGCGCCCCGTCGCCCGTGCGGTGGAAGCCACGCTGTACTCGACGATATCGCCGTCCACGTCACGGAGCGACGTGATCTCCAGGGTTACGGGATCCTCGGGGGCCTGGGGCAACGACAGACCGAGCTTTCTGGCCAACCATGGGAGGCTCCAACCCTGGGCGAGGGCGGAGACCAGCACGGCGAAGAAGACGACGTCGAACATGAGGGCGCCGCTGGGCACCCCGAACAGGAGGGGGTAGATGGCGAGGACGACGGGCACGGCGCCCTTCAGGCCCGCCCACGAGAGGAAGGCGATCTCCCGGACGGTGAACCTGAACGGGAGCATGGTCAGCGCCACCGCGGCCGGCCGCGCGACGAACACCAGGATCCCGGCCAGGGCCAGACCCTCCGGCGCGGCGTCCCAGAGCCGGCTGGGGAAGGTGAGGAGGCCCAGGACCACGAACATCACGATCTGGGCCAGCCACGCCATGCCGTCGGAGAAGAGCAGGTTGCCGCGCTGGAACACGACCCGCCGGTTTCCGGCCACCACCCCGGCCAGGTACACTGCCAGAAAGCCGCTCCCGCCGAGCTCCGCGGCCATGCCGAAGGCCAGGAACCCGGTGGCGGTCATGAGGATGGGATAGAGGCCGGCGGCTGCCAGGCGGATCCGGTTCAGGAACTCCGAGCCCGCCCACCCGACGAGCAGCCCGACCACGGCCCCGACGCCCATCTGGGTGGCGAAGAAGAGCAGGAACCCGCCGCCCAGCTCCATGCGTCCCAGGATGACCTCGATGAACCCGATGGTGAGGAAGACCGCCATGGGATCGTTGGAGGCGCTCTCCACCTCCACCGTCGCCGAGAGCCTCGAGGGGAGGCGGAGCCCCTGCGTCCTCAGCGCGGCGAAGACCGCGGCGGCGTCCGTGGAGCCGACGATGCTCCCGAGCAGCATCCCTTCGAGGAGGCTGAGGCCGAGGAGCCACCAGGCCGCCAGCCCCGTGAGGAACGACGTGAGCACCACACCCGCCGTCGCCAGCGTGAGCGCGGGCGCCACGGCGGCACGA